>JAFSHN010000064.1 GCA_017440275.1 Bacillota bacterium
CGCAACTTGCGTTTTGCAATTCTTTTTCACTAGAATTATTGTTTTCTTTAAGAAATTGTTCGTTTTGACCCCCATCTGTGATTTCTCACAGCGGTTTGTCTTTTGACTAAATTTCCATACTATGAAGTTTTCAAGGTTCATCGTTCGACGAGGTGTCGAACATTTAACATCTTAACAGACTCACTTTCGTTTGTCAAGGACTTTTTAAAACTTTTTCAAAGTTTTTTTGTCTTTGTTAAGTTGTTATTTGTTTTCGCCATCTTGCGACAGCTTTTTTATATTACCACCGTAGTTCGACTTTGTCAACCACTTTTTTAAACTTTTTTCAAAGTTTTTATTAAGTTGTTGTTTAGTCGTGCCTTCGAGCAGCAACTTGTCTAATATACCACCCTTTGCGCCGAGTGTCAATAGCTATTTTTAACTTTTTTATATTTTTTGAATATTGTTTTTACGGTAGGGAACAATAACATTTAATACAAGGAGGTGTTGATATGTTAATCACTGCCGTCAGAACTTTCATTATGTATTCGGCACTGTTACTTTCTCTCAGGCTTATGGGCAAATCCGAGCTTTCCAAGATGTCGCCTTTTCAGCTTGTAGTAGTTTTTATGATTGCCGAACTGGCTGCCATTCCCATTGATTCTACGGATGCGTCTTTAATCAATGGTCTGATGGCGATTTTTTCATTGGTGTTTTTACAAATACTCACTTCTTTTATTTCAGTCAAAAACGAAAGATTCAAGAATTTTGTATCAGGAAAACCAACATTATTGATTAACCGAGGAAAGCTCAACATTGAAGAGTTGGAAAAGCAGCGTATTTCCATAACTGACTTTCTTGAACAACTCAGAATACAGAATGTTCCTTCAATAAATGAAATCAAATTTGCCGTTTTAGAATCCAACGGACAGCTTTCCATAATCAATAAAAGTGTATTGCCGGTCATATTAATCTCTGACGGACACCTTTATGAGCACAATTTTGTTTATTCAGGTCTTGATTATCAGACATTCCAAAACAAATTGCGAAAGTTGAATATTGCCTCATATAAGGATATTTTTTTAGCCTTTTGTGATGCGGACAAAAAACTTCATATATATATGAGAGACGAATCTTCAAAACCTTATGCAAAGGAGCTTCAAATATGAGAGACTTAATAACCGCTTCTTTTATTGTTGTTATTCTTATAGGCTGCTGGCTTTTTTTCGATTCTTATTCGGAAAAAGAAGTTAATGAACTGGCATATACCATAACAGAAGAAATAATACCTTCCATAGAAGCCGAGGCATGGGAACAAGGAAACGAGCAATTGAAAGTTGCAGAATCAAAATGGGATAGTTATAAAACAATCGCCCACCTCTTTTTATGTGCCTCCGAACTGAACGAAATCGACTATGGTATGGCTAAAGTTATCGAATACGCTGAGGCCGAAGACGTTTCCAATACTTCAGGAGAATTAAGCGCATTGGCGCAGCAACTTATTATTCTCAATTCTCATGAAAAGATTACACCGGAAAACATTTTTTAGTTGCCCAATATTTGTTACTGTGATACTATAAGCGTAAGTAGAGTAAATATTGTGCGTTAAGTGCTATGGGATGGGATGTTGCTCATAGACGAAGGCTTTGCCGCGGTACAATATTGCGTCCACTACTACACTATATAGCATAAGTATAGATTTTTAATCTCTGGTCTTTATGGTGTAGTTTTACACTATATAAGAAGGAGGTTATTTTTTTGAAAAGAAAAGAACAAAGTAATACGTATAAAGTCGTACTGATTTCGCTGATGATTGCGTTGACGCTGATTCTTAACAGAGTCATTCCGTCTACGCCTGTGTACCATCTGACGGTAGACTTCGTTCCGGTATTTATCGTAGCCGTGCTTTTTGGTCCTCTATGGGCTGCTGCTACATATGCGATTGCCGATACCATAGGAAGTATAATCTTACCTATGGGACCTTTCAATCCCGGAATTACCTTAACACTGTTATTAATAGGTGCCGTCTTTGGTATTGTATACTATAATAGGGAGTGTACCGGAAAGTGGATTTGGATAAGGGCATTTATCTGTGCTTCAGCCACCCTTGTAATAAAGCTTTTCGGCACCACATATTTTCTGTATTTGATGTATGGCGGACCTAATGGTATCGGCTATTGGGCCTATGTTATCACCCGTATTCCAAATTGTGTAATCTTTGCAGTATTGGTTTTCATTCTCCTGCCGATAGTTCAAAAAGTTATAATTGACAGAATTAAATATGTAAGATAAAAAAATGCGTTCATTTCAATATGAACGCATTTTTGTTTTATAGCATTTCCGTAATGTCGTAAATCAGTCTTTCTGATTTTTCCCAGCCAAGGCAAGGGTCTGTAATAGATTTGCCGTAAACGCAGCCACCTATAGGCTGGTTACCATCTTCAATATAACTTTCAATCATCAGACCTTTTACCAACTGACCTATGTCTTCGCTGAATCGTCTGGAATGCATAACCTCTTTTGCAATTCTAACCTGTTCAAGGTATTTCTTGCCTGAGTTGGCATGATTTGTGTCCACAATAATTGCAGGATTAGCAAGACCGCTTTCGTGATACATATCGCAAACAGTTCTCAGGTCTTCGTAATGATAGTTTGGAAGTGAACGACCACGTTTATTCATATATCCTCTTAGGATCGCATGAGCATAAGGATTACCGGCACTGACAACTTCCCAGTTTCTATATATAAACGTATGAGAATTTTGTGCCGCTGTGATGGAGTTCATCATTACAGAAAAGTCACCGCTTGTTGGATTCTTCATACCCACTGCAACCTCAAGACCGCTGGCTGTCAAACGATGGAACTGGTTTTCTGCAGATCTGGCACCGACTGCTACATAGGAAAGCACATCGCTGAGGTATCTATGGTTTTCAGGGTAGAGCATTTCGTCAGCACAGAAGAATTCAGTTTCCTTTGCTGCCCTGATAAAAGTTTCTCTGATCATAATAATACCTTTGAGCATATCTTCTGCCACATTTGGATCCGGCTGATGAAGCATGCCCTTATAACCTGTACCGTTGGTACGAGGCTTGTTAGTGTAAATACGCGGGATAATAAGCACTTTTTCCTTAACTTCTTCAGACACTCTCTTAAGTCTGTTAAGATAGTCGAGGACGGCATCTTCGTTGTCCGCAGAACAAGGCCCTATAATCAACAAGAATCTATCATCCCTGCCGGCAATAATATCCTTGACTTCTTCCACACATTTTTCACGCATTGCCGTATATTTTTCTCCCAACGGGAACATTTCTTTTATGTCTTTAGGAATAGGCAGCTTGCGTTTAAACTCCATATTCATAATCTCTACCTCCGTCTATTCTTTATCGAATAATTTTCTTCTTGCCGTTGAATGTCTCATCATTTCTTTTATACCGTTTTTGTCAGCTTCCATAAGCATTCTTTCCAACTTGGCAAATTCCATGGTGAAAAGCTTCATCTGATGAAGTAGCGCATCCTTGTTAAGCAAGAACAGTTCACTCCACATAGTTTCATCAATTCGCGCAATTCTTGTTAAATCCCTGAAGGAGTCCCCTGTGTAATCCTGCAAGTCCTCAGTATCATTACATGTCATCAAGGTCATTGCAATACAGTGAGTAAGCTGTGAAACAAAACCTATCATCTCATCATGTTCGTAAGGTGAGAGCTGTGAAATACGTGCAAAGCCAAGAATCTTTCCAACTTGTTTGCAAACATCAATAGCTTCCGGTGTATTTTTTTCAGTCGGAACAACAATATAATTGGCCTGATGGAAAATTTCTTCATTGGCATAATATATACCCAGTTTTTCAGAACCGGCCATAGGATGGGCTGCAATATATTCGCAGTCTTCGCGCAAAATATATTGTACATCTTCAACTATACATCCTTTTACACCTGTAACGTCAGTTATAATCGCTCCTGTTTTAAACAGTTTTTGATTTTCTTTAATCCATTCTTTGAAAATATGAGGATAAAGAGCAAATATAATCAAATCCGCCTGTCCAATGAGCTTCGCATCAACTTCTGTCGTAGCTTTTGATACAATTTCATTTTTTAAAGCATATTTTATAGTCGCCTCATCCTTATCGATTGCACTTATATTGTATCCTTGCTTGGAAAAGCCTTTAGCGTAGCTGCCTCCTATTATTCCAAGCCCTATAATCAAAATGTTTGTGTTCTTATCAATTGTCAATTTCTTCTACCTCTATTCCAAGTGAACTGAGTTTTTGGAAAAAGTCCGGAAAACTCTTTGTTACAGCTTCTGTCCCGTCAATTACGCCGCCTGTTAAAGTTAAAAGTATAGAACAAGCCATAACAATTCTATGGTCATTGTGTCCGTACAGTTCTTCTGCAGGTGCCGCAAAACCGGTTGGATAAATGATTACTTCATTGTCATAAACGCCGGCAGAAACCCCGAATTTCCTCAGTTCAGCTGCCATAACCTCTCCACGGTCACTTTCTTTTATCTTTAGTCTGCTTGTCCCGGAAAAAACACCGCCGTTTTTGGCCGCCGCTACTGCAAAGAGTACAGGTCCTAAATCAGGACAGTCAGAAATATTGAGAGTTGGTGTTCCAACTTTAAGATGCTCAAAAAGATTTGTATAAACCTTGTCTCCCTGTATGCTTTCAGGATTCAGATTAGTTACTGTCACATCACCGCCAAGCATATTAAGTGCTTCGAAGAAAGCTGCATTGGAATAGTCTCCTTCTACATAAACTTCTTCTGCAGTGTACTCCTGATTGCCTTTTATAAAAATCGTATTTTCATCAGTCCAATCGGCCTTAACTCCAAAAACGGACAGGGCCTGAATGGTCATATCAATATATGAGCGGCTTTCGATAGGCGGAGTTATGGTCAGCTTGCTGTCTCCATCAAGCAGTGGCAATGCAAAAAGCAGTCCGCTGATAAACTGACTGGACACATTTCCCGCCAATTTGTAGCATCCCGGTTGTAATGGACCTTTAACCATCACACTGGTAGCATCCTGTGAGAAAAGAAGGCCTCGTTCCTCACATAAAGTCTTATATATTCCCAGCGGTCTTTCAAGCAGCCTTTCGCTTCCCGAAAGAACTGCATTAGCACCGGAAACAAGACATAAAGGAACAAAGAATCTCAAAGTACTTCCGCTTTCGTTGCACTGAAGGATTTTTTTAGGAACTATGTGTGACGGATCTATGCCTTTAACTGTGATGCTCTCTCCGTTTCTTGTACATACTGCCCCAATAGCTTCAAGGCAGTCAATAGTCGCCAGAACATCTTTTGATTCGGATATACCGTGAACAACACAAGTTCCTTTAGAAAGTCCTGCGCAAATCAACATTCTATGGGCCATACTTTTTGATGGAGGTGCCTCCACCCGGCCTTTTGCAATACCTTTTAATATTCTGACTTTCATTATTTTTCTCCCGAATTATCTATGAGATAGTCGATGGCCTCCAGATAACCATCCGTTCCATGTCCCATTACAGTAAAGCAGCAAGCACTTCTGATATAACTCACTTGCCGAAAATCTTCTCTTTTGGATACATCGGATATGTGAACTTCTGCCGTAGGGATATTGACACTTTTCACCGCATCTAAAATGGCTATACTTGTATGTGTATAGGCGCCCGGGTTGACAACAATGCCGTCTGTCTTATCCCAATATGCCTGCTGAATTCTATCCACCAAATCACCTTCGTGGTTTGATTGATAAAAATCAGCAGTTACCTCCTTTTTATCACAATGAGCCTTTATCTTTTTCAATAAGTCATCGTAAGTTTCTCTTCCGTATTTGTCCGGTTCCCTTATTCCGAGCATATTGAGATTAGGCCCGTTAATTATCAACAACTTCATTTAAAGCTCCTTAATAATTTCCTCAGCCGCACCTTGAGCGGTATGCTGATGAGTTACTATGTAATCACAAGTAGAAGTATAAATCGGATATCGTTCTTCATATCTCTTCATTATCTGCTCTACTGTAGATGCTGTTGGGCGGTTTTTAGTCGGAATCAGTTTTTCAGGATCTCTGTCTCTGAAAAATATTTTTCCGTTAAGCTTAAGAGCCCTCACATTCTCAGGACGAAGTACAGCTCCGCCGCCTGTTGCGATTACCACACCGTTTCTCATAGAGACTTCTTTAATTACTTCAGTCTCCAAATTTCTGAAATATTCTTCACCATACTTTTCAAATATTTCGGAAATCTTCATCTCAGTTTTTCTTTCTATCAAAACGTCTGTATCATAAAAAGGTCTTTTTAAAGTTTTGCCCAGAATTTTTCCTACTGTAGTCTTGCCGCTGGCCGGCATTCCGGTAAGAACAATATTTTGCTTTTTTGAATATAAATCCGCAAAAACGTTATCCGTCACATGAGCACAATACTTTGTATTGAGGAAAAATTCCGACGCGCGTACCGCTTGCTCTATGAGCATATAAAGGCCGCCTTCTGCTTTAATACCAAGGGACAAAGCCTCTGATACCAATTGAGTACGAATAGGATTGTAAACCACATCTATTACACCTTCCAGTTTATCAAAGCCATCCAACTCAATAGGACTTTCATATTGTTTCGGATACATTCCGCAAGGTGTCGTATTGATGATGACCTGCGCATCCCTGTGAAGGGCCTTAGCTTCTTCGTAAGGGACAGTTCCTGCTTTTTTTCCTCTGCTGACTTTTGTCACAGACTGCACACCCAGCGCCTTGCAAACAGCAATAGCTGTATCAGAAGTACCTCCTGTACCGAGAATTAAAACTTTCTTTCCCGCAAGTTCAAGTCCCATATAATTTATGAGACCTTTCATTCCGTCAAAGTCAGTATTGTGACCTATCAGGCGCCCCTCTTCATTTCTTATACAGTTAACTGCACCGATTGTCCTGGCAGCCTCTGTCATCTCGTCAAGATAAGGGATAACTGTCTGCTTATAAGGAATGGTAACGTTGACAGCCTTGAAGTTTTTTTCCTTCAGAAAACAATCAAGTTCTTCAGGCGTCATTTCTATAAGCTCATATTCATAATCAGCTATTTGTTCGTGAATATCTTTAGAAAAACTATGGGAAAGTTTAGCTCCCAAAAGTCCGTATTCTGCCATTTTTATTCTCCTAAAAAACTGTACCGAAACGAGCAGTCAAAAGATCTGCCAGAACCAAGGCAGTTACCGCATCAACAACGACTCTCGCTCTATGGATAATTGCAGGATCGTGTCTTCCCTGCAGCTTGAGAATTGTATCTTCCTGATTCTTAAAGTCCACGGTTTCCTGGGCTTTAAAAATAGATGGCGTCGGCTTAATTACCGTTCTGAACTGAATCGGCATCCCGTTGGTTATTCCTCCGTTTATCCCACCGTTGTTGTTTGTTTTTGTAACTATTTTCTTACCCTCATATCTGAATGGGTCATTTGCCTGTGAGCCTCTCATATTGGCAAATTCAAAGCCTGCGCCAAATTCAATACCTTTTACGGCAGGAATTGAAAAAATTCCATGGCTGAGCATACTTTCTACGGTGTCAAACCACGGTTCACCAACTCCTGCAGGAAATCCAATAACAGACGTTTCGAGGACGCCTCCTACGCTGTCCCCTTCTGCTGCAACAGCTTCGATGGCTCCCATCATCTTTGAAGCAGCTTCATCATCCATAACAGGAAAGGTCTTATGGCCAAGCATTTTAATATCTTCTTCCAAATCATTAAAATCTCTGTCGTTTATACCACAGCAGTTCTTTATATGAGTTCCGATATATATGCCCTTTTCTTCCATCGCCTTCATTACAATGGCTCCTGCAGCTACAAGTGCCGCTGTAATTCTGCCGGAAAAATGTCCTCCGCCTCTATAATCCTCATATCCCTTATATTTGTAGAAAGCAGTCAAATCTGCATGAGACGGACGCGCAATATGGCTCATTTCATCATAGTGACAGCTCTTAGTGTTTTCATTTTTAATAATCAGACACAAAGGACTGCCTGTTGTATATCCGTTAAAAACACCGCTGATAAATTCAACCTTGTCAGATTCTTTTCTCGGTGTAGAAATCTTACCGTAAGGTTTGCGCAAATTCATCTTTGCTTCTATATATTCTTCATCAATTTTAATACCCGGCGCGATTCCGTCGATGACAGCACCTATGGCCGGCCCATGGCTCTCACCGAAAAGTGTAACAGTTAAGGCCATTCCGAACGTATTCTTCATTTAGAATACCTCCTTATAAGACTCTATTAAATCTTCTTTGTTCATCTGTTTGAATTCAAAGGTTCCGATTTCATTAACAACGACTGCAGTCACAATTCCGGCTGAAGCTTTTTTGTCGTGCATAGCAGCCTCTGCAACGGCCTGTGCATCAGCAAAACATTTGCATGTGAGATTTTCCTTTCTCAGTACAGCAATCAGCCTATCTCGCAAGGCCTGATTACACATTGGAATCATGCCCAATGCAACACATTCACCGTGAAAGAAATCGGTTACACTTTCAATTCCATGGCCAAGGGTGTGCCCAAAATTCAAAACTTTGCGAAGTCCCGTTTCTTTTTCGTCTTCAGTAACAACTCCCAGTTTTATTCTTACCGCTTTTTCAATGGCATCATCTAAAATGCTTCTGATACCCTTTTCCTCTATTAGTTCAAACAATCCCTTGTCAAAAGTCATCGCAATTTTAATGATTTCAGCAGCACCGCAGGAAAACTGTCTTTCGTCTAAAGTCTCAAGAACTTCAGGGTCAATCAGTACCGCTTTAGGCTGATGGAAAGCACCCACTATATTTTTGATACCCTTAAGGTCAACAGCTGTTTTGCCTCCCACTGACGAGTCAACTTGAGCCAGCAATGTAGTTGGCACATTATAAAAGTCTATACCGCGCATAAAACACGCCGCAGCAAATCCTGCCAAATCTCCCACTACGCCGCCGCCTACTGCAACAACGCAGTCTTTTCTGGAAAGACCGAAGTCCAGCATTTTGGAACAAAGTGTTTCAAAAGTACCAAGACTCTTGGATTCTTCTCCTGCTTCAATAGCATAAATACAAGCTTCTTTGCTGGCTGCTTTTACCATATCCGCATATTCAAAAGGGACCCCCGTATCTGTTACGATGAACACGCGTCTGTCCAAATCAAATATTTCGCCGACTTTAGCAAGGGAACCTCTTTCTAATATTATATTGTAACTATCTTGTCCTAAGGACACAGGTATAATCATATTTAGTCCTCCTGACTATGTAAAGTATTGTAGGAGCCTACTACTTTTATCTTATCGCAGCAAGTTTTTAGTTCTTCAAGACACGCTCTGCCTTCTTCACCGTAGATGTCGCCTTCCGCTTCCACATAGAAATAGTATTGCCACATAAGTTCTTTCATAGGTCTTGAACGAAGAGTTCTCATATTGAAACCATGCTTACCTATAATGGTAAGGGCCTGGGCCAGAGAACCGGCTTCGTTTCGTGCGGTGAACAAAAGTGAAAAATAAGGGTGCTTGCTTTCTGTGGCACCGCGGTTATCAGCTCTTGAAAACACAGCAAAACGTGTAGTATTGGACCTATCGTCATTGATACTTCTTGCAATTACATCAAGGCCAAACATTTTAGCAGATTCTGCACTTGCCACGGCCGCAATGCTCTTGTCCTGTTTTGACTTTACATATTCTGCCGCAAGTGCTGTATTAGAGTATTCAATCTCAGCCAGCTCATTTTCTTTAATGAATCCCCCGCACTGTGACAACGCCTGAGGATGGCTTACAACGGTTTTAATATCTTTAGTTGTTGCTCCGGGCAAACCCAGAAGGTCGTGTATTATAGGAAGATCATACATTCCATTGACATAGAGATTACCTGCAAACATCAAATCATTTACCTGGTCCACGTCTCCCGCATAACTGTTTTCTACAGGGAGAACAGCACAATCGCATTCACCGCTTTCAACAGCATCATATGCCTTTTTAAAGTTGCTGTAGGCGATTTTTTTTGCATCAGGGAAAATTTTAGAAGCAGCGATATGGGCAAAAGCACCTTCTGTTCCACTGTAAGCAACTTTCAGGCCTTCCAAAATATTTCTTTGATAATCCTTTGAAAGTTCCATTATCTCTTTAAGGAAATTTACGTAATATGATTTTAATTTTGGATCCTCAATTCGGTTTGCGCCATTTCTCACCACCTGCTCTTCACGTTCAGGATCGAAGATGGGCAGTCCTTTAGTTTTTTTATACTCGGCAACCTTTGCTACTTGTTCCATACGAGCCTTAAAAAGCTCTGCCATCTGATTATCTATGTCAGTTATCTTTTTTCGGATGTCCTTTAAATCTTCCATCATCTTCACCTATAAATTATAACTTTTTGCCATAGCTCTGAATGCAGGTATGGATGCCTCAATCTGAGCTTTGCTCACGCAGTAAGATATTCTCACATATCCCTTCATACCAAAGCTGTCGCTTGGTACAATAAGCAGTTCATAGTCCTTAGCTCTTTCAGAAAATTCTTCTCCATCGCCACTTGGAGACTTAACGAAGAGATAAAATGCACCGTCCGGATGCACAGCCTCAAAACCGCATTCTGTGATTGTCTTATATATCAATTCTCTGTTTTCAGCGTACGCGCTTATGTCTGAAGTTAAACCCTGATGTCTGCCCACAACAAACTGCATCAAGCTTGGTGCACAAACGAATCCAAGGCTTCTGCCTGCACCGCAGATAGTTGCAAAAAGCTTCCTGCGGCTCTTTGCCTTTGGGGATACCATCACGTATCCTATTCTTTCACCAGGTAACGACAAAGATTTGCTGTAGGAGTAGCAAATGACAGTATCGTCGTAGTAATTTGCAGGAAGTGCAAATTTGCCTTCATCATATACCAGTTCTCTGTATGGTTCATCAGAAATCAAATAGATTTCTTTATCATATTCTTTTTCCTTAGCTTCAAGATAAGCTGCCAGCTTCTTTAAAGTTTCTTCAGTCAAAATTGCACCTGTAGGATTGTTAGGTGAATTGATGATAAGGGCCGCTGTCTTTTCATTAAAAGCTTTATCAAGTTCATCAAAATCAATCTGGAAGTCTTTCATGGAAACAGGCACTTCTACGCAGGAAGCTCCTGAATTCTCTATAAATACTTTATATTCAGGGAAATATGGTGTGAACACGATAACTTCTTCACCGGCCTGAGCTACAGATCTCAAAGTAATTGTCAGAGAAGCCGCTGCTCCTACTGTCATATAGATATCGCTCATTTCAACGCCCAGATTGTATTTTTCGTTCATATAATCTGCAATGGCCTGTCTTGTGTCATTGTCACCCACAGCAGATGTGTAACAATGAAGCTGTGTTGCATCACTGTCTCTGAGCAAGCTTACCATCGTCTCTGTAATTTCGTCCGGACAAGGGACATTAGGGTTTCCTATACTGAAATCGAAGACCTTGTCAGCACCGATCTCGGCCTTTCTTTTTTTTCCGTATTCAAATAATTCTCTGATGACGGAACTGTTTTCTCCAAACTGTGTCATTGTCTTGTTTATCATAACTTACCTCCGAAGTTAGCAGTGTTAACTAATGCAGATTATATCGCATAAAACGGCTTAAAGTCAACCACTTCAGCGAAAAATATTGCATATTCATCTTAAAAACATTATAATCTAGTTAACAACATTAACTAAAGGAGTTTGCTATGGAAGACATTGATAGCAGCGTAATGCTCAAAGAAAAACTATTATCCGCAGGGATAGATGAAATTGCAAGCTACGGAATCAAAAACTTTTCTCTTCGCCGTGTTGCTTCTGCTTGTGGTGCCAGTTGTGCAGCCCCTTACAAGCATTTTAAAAACAAAGAAGAATTCATAAACGAAATAATCATATATGTGGAAGAAAAATGGATGCATCTAAGTAATCAGATAGCGGGTGTTTTCGAAGATCCAAAAGAAAGAATTGCACAATTATGTGTTGCAAATGTAAGATTTAAGATTGGTAATCCTCTTTACGGTATGGGGAATAAAACCTTTGATACGAATATTTCCGAAGAGATAAAAACACTGTTTCAGAATGATGAATCTCTGGCAGAAGAAAAGCTCTTTGCAATTTCTGCCCTCGTTACAGGGACTGCTTGTTTGATTGAGCAAGGCAAATTGGATAACAGTCCGAAAACCTTTGATTTTCTTAAGAATAGAATTATAGCAGAACTATAAAAAAAGAGACCGTCTCACAATCGACTAACGAAGTCAACTGAGAGACAGTCTCTTTTTATAATCTTGTTAAATCATTTCGTACATAGTTACCGCATCTTCTTTTTTGCAGGATTCGCTGAGTTTTAAAACTCTTGCAGAAATTGAACTGTTTCCGAATTCAACTCTTATTACATCTCCTACTTTGACTTCTGTGCCTGCCTTTGCGACCTTATCGTTTACGAACACTCTTCCCTGGTCACATGCATCTTTGGCAACGGTGCGGCGCTTGATGAGCCTGGAATTTTTTAAAAACTTATCTATTCTCATGGGCTCTATATACCGTTATTATTTATTTACAGCGTCCTTAAGAGCCTTGCCTGCCTTGAAAACAGGAGCCTTGGAAGCGTCGATTTCAATAACTTCTTCAGGCTTTCTAGGGTTTCTTCCCTGTCTTGCCTTTCTTTCTCTAGTTTCGAAAGTACCAAATCCGATTAACTGTACTTTTTCTCCCTTAACCAGAGCTTCTTCGATGCTAGCAACTAATGCGTTGATTGCAACTTCTGCATCCTTCTTAGTAAAACCAGTCTTTTCTGCTACTGCAGCAACTAATTCAGCCTTGTTCATTATTTTTCCTCCTTAATACACATGATGACTACTTATCATCTATTTTTTCCAGCTCTTTTGCTTTGTCCCACAACTTGTCCATTTCTTCCAGTGTCATCTCTTCCATAGATTTGCCGCAAGCCAAACCTTGTTCTTCAACATAAGAGAATCTTCTGATGAACTTATCTGTTGTGAAGCGCAATGCTTCTTCGGGGTTAACCTTTAAAAACCTAGCCACATTGACTACAGAAAACAATAGATCGCCTAACTCTTCCATTACTTTGCTTTCCTCGTGCTTGTCATTGTAAGCTTCTATCAATTCTGACGTTTCTTCTTTAACCTTATCCATAGCGCATGAGACATCGTCCCAATCAAACCCTACTTCAGCCGCTTTCTTTTGAACTTTAGCAGCTCTGGTTAAAGCCGGAAGTGCGAGAGGCACGCTTGACAAAATTCTCGTCTGAGTTTGCCCAGCCTTCTCACTCGCCTTGATATTCTCCCATTTTTCAAGGACGTTGTCAATAGTTTTTGTGCTATTATTTGCTCTTTCTTCTAAAAAAACATGGGGATGGCGGCGTATCATCTTCTCACATTCTCTGTTAATCAGACTTTTCAGTTGGAAGATACCCTCTTCCTCTGCAAGATTGGCATGGAATACCACCTGGAGCATCACATCACCAAGTTCTTCTTCCAGATTATCCATATCTTCGTTATTTATTGCTTCAACCACTTCGTATGCTTCTTCTATCATTCCTGTTGTTAAAGTCTTATGAGTCTGCACTTTATCCCAGGGACATTCTTTTCGAAGAATAGCTATTATTTCTTTTAATCGCATCAGTGCCTCTTGATCTGTTGCAGCCGAAGAAGCCAGATGCTTGTATATTTCTTTCATATCTTTCCCTTATTTTACGAATTTATCTAATATTCTAACCAATTTGTCACCCTTTGGCAGTCTTGCAATTTCTTCCTTTGTAATCGCTTTTGTCATAAGGATCAATATTCCGTAAACCACAACACCAATACAGATTGCTAAAAGGCATGCCATATTGCTGCTTTCCAGAACCTTATAAATAAGTTTAAATGAAGCAAATGCTGCCGCACCCATAAGAAGTGCCGCAATAGAAGGTTTCACAAAATTCAGAACAACATTAATTTTTACATTTGTATATTTCACAACATGATAAATATTCAACGTTAATGCTATAGTATAAAAAACTACCGTTGCAAGAGCTGCACCCATTATGTTCAGCGCAGGAATCGCTACAAATAAATATGTGAATACTATTTTGGCTACAGCACCTATTGCAAGGTTAACTACCGGCAACGACTGCTTACCCACAGCCTGAAGTACACCTGTTGTAGTCTGCAAAACGGCAGACTGCACAACACTGATACACATAATCATAAGCGTAGGAGCCGCAGAAGCAACTCCCGCAGGATTTGAAGGGAATAACAAAAGAAGGATAGGTTCCGCTAACACTGCCATTCCTACTGCACACGGCATACCCATAATCATACTGATTCTTAGACCTAAATTGATATTGTCATGCACTTCGTTAGTTTTGTTAAGCTTGTATGCAGCCGCCACCGCAGGAACCATAGCAACAGCAATAGCCTGAGTCAGCACTGCAGGAAGTCCCACCATTGTATTACAATATGCACTTAATTGACCATACATATTACGCGCAATTTCAAGATCGAAACCTCCGGCTACAAGTCTTCTTGTAACCAGCATACTATCAGCAAAATTTACAATAGGAAGAATTGCTGCACCGATTGTAATAGGAACTGAAATCCATATTATCTGCTTGATAATATCTCTTTTTCTTTCACGCTGGTTATAGTGTCTGTTTTTCTTAATATAATAATTGATTGCTTTTTTATTACAAAGATATATTATTACAATTACAAGCAGGCCGCCTACTGAACCTGCAGTAGCACCAAAAGTAGCTCCCGCTGCCGCCGCTTCGAGAGAAACATCCAGCAGATAGAAGGCTAAAAGGAGTCCCACTCCTACTCTGACAATCTGTTCAATAAACTGGGATACAGCAGTAGGATTCATATTCTGTCTTCCCTGAAAATATCCTCTGTACGCGGACATTACAGGAACGAAAATCAATGCAGGGGCAATTGCCTTCATTGGCAGAAGCGCTCCCATATCTGCAAATACGTATTTAGCTATCCAATCAGCACCGAAATAACAGATAGCAAAAGAAACCACCCCTATGAACAGTAAAAGTCCTCTGGACACTTTGAACACATTATGTGCTCCCGCATAATCTCTGATTGCAATTTTTTCAGATACCAATCTGGAAATAGCCACCGGTATACCTGCTGTGGCGATTACCAAAAACAGGGAGTACAAAGGATATGCATAACCATAGTACGCCATACCTTCTTCCCCTATCATCGCTGTCAAAGGTATTTTTAAGAAAACACCTAATAGTTTTACGATAAGTCCGGCTATACCCAAAATAGCCGCACCTTTTACAATTTTATTACCTGACATTACCTGTCCTTTCTTTATAACTGTTTTAAAATATTTTCTGTAGCCTTTTCAGCTTCAAAAATTGTTTTTTCAATATCTATTGTAATAAACTCTCCGTTATCATAGAGAACCTTGCCGTCTACCATTGTAAGCAGTACATCACTTCCGCAAGCTGAGTAAACTAAATTGTTTTTCAAATCGTGAATTGGATGCATATGAGGAACATTGAGATTTACAACGATTAAGTCAGCTCTTGCTCCTTCTTTGAGGAAGCCGCAGTCACATCTTCCCTGGCCCATAGCACCGTTAACAGTTGCAGCCTTGAGAGTTTCGGTAGGTGAAACCACCTTTGGATCAAGAAGGTTAACCTTGGAAGCGAGTGCAAAGGCTTTCATTTCTTCCATGAAGTTCAAACTGTTGTTACTTGCTGTACTGTCTGTACCGATTGCGACATTGATTCCTCTCCTTAATAATTCAGGCACATTACAGATACCGCTGGCCAGTTTCATATTGCTGATTGGATTAGTCGCAACTGTTACACCTTTTTCTTTAAGAATATCGTAATCTTCTCCTTCAACGTATACACAGTGAGCTGCAGTCGCAGGTACGTCGAACAGTCCAAGGCTATTGAAATACTGTGTTGGAGTCATGCCGTTGTGACGTCCTTTACATTCTTCATGCTCGTTCTTTGTTTCTGAAACGTGTACATGCATACGTGCATTGTTTTCCTTTGCATAATCAGCCACTGCTTTTACTGCAATTGGATTCGAAGTATATTCAGCATGGATGCTCATATCCATTTTTATTCTTTCATCACAGATATTATGATACTGTTCAAAACTGCGCTTCATTTCGTGCATAGATGGGAGTTCCCATACATCGCTGTCACTGAAATGAACGATGGATCTTGAAATGTTTCCTTTGATACCACTGTCGACTGTAGCCTGAACCATTTCATCCATGAAGTAATACATATCACTGGAAGAAACGATACCGAATCGCAATGATTCAGCATAAGAAAGAAGCGTTCCCCAATATACAGCATTACCATCCAGTTTATCTTCAAATGGGAAAATTCTTGTGTTCAGCCAGTCAGACAGAGCCAGATTTTCACCATAACCTCTCATCAAAGCCATTGGAGAATGAGCATGAGAGTTATAGAATCCCGGCATCAGAAGCTTACCCTTGCCGTCATATTCTCTGTCAAACTCTCCGGCAGGTCTTTCCTTTCCCACGTATTTAATATGTGTTCCTTCTGTAACCACATACATATCTTTCTTTATTTCAAAGTTTTCATCAAGAATTGTAATGTTTTTAAAAAGCATCTCTAAAACTCCTTTTTATTTTTACTCAACACTTTAGTATAACATATCTCTCAAAAATTTCCTATAGTTCTGTTTGCCATTAATTTTATAAATTTCATCCAAAGTAAATACTCCTTTATAAATTGCCGGCTTATTTGAGTAATAAGCCCAAACACGGTTACCATATTCATAATGCCACCATTCGGAAGGGAGGTTAGTAAAACCGGCTTTGATCATGGCATTATACAAGATTCTTCTATTGTTTCTCACCTCATTATTTTCCATAGTATACTCGTAATAATCTGTCGCAGTTTTTGGAGAGAATTCATCAAATTCTGTTCCCATATCAAGTTCTCTTCCCTCTTCATCAACCAGTGTCACATCAAGAGCACCCCCTGTTGTATGTAACGGCGGAAGCATAGTGTCATTTACAGGAATTGAAACATACTTCGATATAATCTGTTTCTGTTCATCAAAAGGCTTGTCCTCTATTTTTAAATCTTTTATAAGTATTTTTGCATAGCTATCATATAATTCCTTCTGCAATGCAAAAGGTCTCCAGGCATCCCATATTCTCAGTTTATATCCTCCGAGCAAATTCTTCTGTGCTTCAAGGAGCATCTCAAACACTTCTTTTCTGACATAGCATTCATTTACAGAGTTCATCATACCTATAGCCGGATACTTCATTTTCACATCAAAAAATTCTCCGTCTTTTAATTCAACAAAGGGAGAGTCTTTAGGAACTATCTCTGTATATAATTGGGGTTCCTCAAAATGTGGAATAGCTTTCATAATTATTATCTCCTTTGTACAACATTATATCATTGACCTTCTACTTTGTGTAACCTTTATAATTAATATATCTTTAAACCAGGAGGACATTTATGATTAAAGAAAAAATAACAATAGGTGCAGGCACCGATTATCCTATGAACGGAATACTTACGCTTCCTGATGACCTTTCAGCACCTATGCCGGCAGCAGTATTGGTACACGGCTCCGGTCCATCCGATATGGATGAAAAAATAGGCGGTCTCACGCCTTTTAAGGATATTGCCGAAGGCCTGGCTGCCCATGGAATTGCAACAATAAGATATGACAAAAGGACTTTTGCTCACGGCAGAAAACTTCTTAAGTTAAAAGATGTCACAGTTTGGTCTGAAACAATAGAAGATGCTCTTTTAGCCACAGAAATACTTAAATCAGATTCTCGCATTGACAAAGAAAAGGTTTTTATAATCGGTCACAGTATGGGAGCTATGCTTGCACCACGCATTGATGCAGAAGGTGGAAACTACAGGGGTTTAATTCTGATGGCCGGCTCCCCTCGCAAGCTGGAGGAAATACTCATAGATCAAAATAATGTAATAATGGAATCAAGCAGCGGTCTTATCAAGTTTATTATAAGTAAACAAATTAATAAACTTTCAGCATCTTTCGAAAACCTATATGACATTACTGACGAAGAAGCAAAACAAACAAAAATGGGAGGTGGAATCACCCTTTACTATTTCAAGGAAATGGGAGAACATCCCGCTTCTATGTATCTCAACAACCTTGATAAGCCTGTTTTGATAATGCAAGGCGAAAAAGATTTTCAGGCTACTGTAGAAAAGGATTTCAATGCTTATAAAGAACTCTTAAAAGATAAAACTAATGTTACTTTCAAGTTGTATGAAACCCTGAATCACGCTTTTGTTCAATCCATATACGGTGACATTACGAAAGCAAATAAAGAATACCAAAAAGAACGGCATATTACGGAAGAAGTGATTTGTGATATTGCAAACTTCATAAAATAAGGCTAAAATATTTTTAACAATAATAAGGAGGCCTTTTTATGAGTTCCTACAAAAATTATGTTGAAAAGCATCGTAAACTTATTTTAGATGCTTTGGATTATATATGGAAACATCCTGAAACCGGCTATAAAGAGTGGAAAACCCACAAATATCTCGCCGATGAATTTGAAAAACTGGGATATGAACTGACTCTTGCAGGCAACATCCCCGGTTTTACTGCAGAAGTTGATACCGGTCGTCCCGGTCCTACAATAGCGGTTTTCGGTGAACTGGATGCTCTGATTTGCAGTACTCATCCTGATGCCGACCCTGAAACAGGCGCAGTTCACGCCTGTGGCCACTGTGCTCAGGCAGCGGCACTTCTTGGTCTTGCAGCTACCCTCAAAGAACCTGGAGTTCTCGATAATCTCTGCGGCAAGATTAGATTGGTTGCAGTACCTTCCGAAGAGCTCATAGAGGTTGAATACCGAGAAGAACTGCGTAAACAAGGTATAATAAAATATTTCGGCGGAAAACCGGAATTTATGTATAGAGGACTTTTGGACGGTGTTGATATGGCTATTATGGTTCACACCACCACCGGTCCATCTTCTACAGGAAGTATGTACGGAGGTTCTAACGGTTTCATAGTAAAAGGCTTTAATTTTGAAGGCAAATCCGCTCATGCAGGAGGAGCTCCTCATCAGGGAATCAATGCGCTATATGCGGCTAATCTTGCTCTCAATGCGGTTAACTCTCTTCGCGAAACTTTTAAGGATAACGCTCACATCCGTTTTCATCCTATAATCAATCATGGCGGAGATTCTGTTAATGCAATTCCTGATAATGTGAAAATGGAAAGCTACGTGCGCGGGGCAACCATGACAGAAATCGTAGAAACCAACAGAAAAATTAATCGCGCTCTTGCTGCATCCGCAGCTGCCATTGGGGCAAATGTTCATCTCCGAGATATTCCGGGCTATTGGCCTCGCCGCCATCCGGAAAATTGTTGTCAGATTGTAAGAGAAGTAATGACAGAAGTTCTCGACAATGTGAGAGTTGATCACACAAGCTGGGCAACAGGGTGTTCCGATATGGGTGATGTTGGTGCAGTCATGCCGGCTCTCCACCCTTTCATCAGCGGAGCCACAGGTGTAGCCCATGGAAGTGATTTCAGAATCACAGACCCTGATACTGCTTGTATCAAATCTGCAGAATTTCAATTGGCATTCCTTACAAGAGTCCTCAAAGACAATGCAAAGATTGCCCGTGAAATAATTGATTCATACACCCCTGACTTTAAGACAATGAAGGAATACTTCGACTTTGTAGATGCCTTGAACATAGACAAAAAGGCAGTTAGATACGAAGAAGATAATACCGTTGTTTTATCATTTTAAAGTATATTTTTCTCCTTTTAACAGATAATAGAAGTACGATTTGATTTAAAAGGAGATTTATATATGAAAGCAACTGGCATTGTCCGCAGAATTGACGACCTGGGAAGAGTTGTCGTACCAAAAGAAATCAGAAGGGTCCTCCGCATCCGTGAAGGCGATCCCCTTGAAATCTATACCGGAAGTTCCGGCGAAGTTATTTTAAAAAAATATTCTCCCATCAGCGAGCTCAGTGAATTTGCAGGTGAATATGTGGAAACCGCTTCAAAGGTGCTTGGCGGTACAGTAATAGTTTCCGATACAGACCAAGTTATCGCCGCATACGGAGTAGAAAGAAAAAACTACTTAGATAAACACATTGATGCGGAATTGGACAAAATCATCCAAAGCAAAAATCGTTACCTTAACGACTCAAAAATCGTCGTTCCAATTGTCGCACAAGGAGATCCCATTGGTTCTATTACCATCCTTCCAAAAGACAATCGTGCTCTCGGTGAAGCTGAACTTAAGGTAGCCGAAGTAGGCGCTACCTTTCTGGCAAAACAAATGGAAAATTAAAAAACAAGGCTATCTCAAATAATATGGGATAGCCTTTTGTTTTAGTTGATTTTTACTTTTCTGTTTTCAGCAAGAACTTCAAGAAGTACTAAAGTTTCCTCAAGGTTTTTCTTTTCGTCAATTGTGAGTCTCACAAACGGCAATTTACCTCCATGGATGAAAAGCTTCGGTCCAAACTTTTCAGTGGCATTCATAAGTGCAAAGCCGCTGAGAGGATTTTCCGGATTAAAATTCAGTACCACTTTATTTTTGTCTTGCTTGATTTCCTTGATAGATAATTCTTCCGCCAGATATCTGATGTGAGCAATTTTGATAAGGTTGATGGTAGACTGAGGTACATCGCCGAATCTGTCAAGAAGTTCATCAATAATTTCGTCTTCGTCATCACGAGTTCTGACAGAAGCAATCTTCTTATACATCTGAAGTTTCAGAGTTTCACTTGCAATATATGACTCAGGTATATACGCCGAAGCCTTGAGTTCCACTGAAGTTTCTTCCTTGTTTTCGTTGACGATTTCACCCTGGAGCGCTCTGACTGCATCATCAACCATTTTACAGTACAGTTCATAACCTACATTTACCAGATGTCCTGACTGCTCAGTTCCCAGCATATTGCCGGCGCCTCTTATTTCCAGATCTCGCATTGCAACTTTGAAACCTGCACCGAACTCTGTAAACTCTCTGATTGCCTTAAGTCTCTTTTCTGCATTTTCTGTTAGAATTTTGTTCTTCTGATACATCAAATATGCATATGCCTGTCTGTTGGAACGTCCCACTCTTCCTCTCAGCTGATAAAGCTGTGAGAGACCGTATCTGTCTGCATCCATAATTATCATGGTGTTGGCATTGGCAATGTCTATTCCTGATTCTATAATGGTTGTGGCAACCAGTACATTATTCTCTCCGTTGATAAAGCTTAGCATAGTATCTTCAAGAATATGTTCATTCATTTGACCGTGACCTATTGCAATCTTTGCCTCAGGTACCAATTGCTGAATTCTGTCGGCAATTTGATGAATTCCTCTCACGCGGTTATATACCACATAAACCTGTCCGCCTCTGCCCAGTTCACGTTCAACAATGTCACGAATCAGCATATCATCCTGCTCCATAACATAGGTCTGAACAGGATATCTTTCTTCTGGAGGTTCTTCAATGACACTCATATCCTTTATCCCGGTCAGCGACATATTAAGTGTTCTTGGTATCGGCGTAGCTGACAAAGTAAGAACATCCACATTCTTTTTGAGTTTCTTGATTTTTTCCTTATGCTCCACACCGAAGCGTTGCTCTTCATCGACAACCAAAAGACCCAGGTCCTTAAATTCCACCTCTTTCGAAAGCAGCCTATGAGTTCCTATAATAAGGTCTATCTGCCCTCTTCTGAGTTTACTGATAATTTCAGATTGCTGGCTTTCACTTCTGAATCTGGAAAGGACTTCAACCTTAAACGGAAAGTCTTCAAATCTTTCTTTTAAAGTATAGTAGTGCTGATTAGCCAAAATAGTAGTAGGTACCAGGATGGCCGCCTGCTTACCTTCAGCAAGGCATTTGAAAACAGCTCTTGCCGCAACTTCTGTCTTGCCAAATCCCACGTCTCCGCAAAGAAGGCGGTCCATAGGGAAAGGCTTTTCCATATCTTCTTTGATTTCAGATACAGTTCTTAACTGGTCGTTTGTTTCTTCATACGGGAAAGAATCTTCGAATTCTTTTTGCCAAATTGTATCACTGCCGAAGGCATGCCCCTTTTCAAGTTTTCTCTGAGCATAAAGATCAATGAGATCCCGTGCAAGAACAGCAATAGCCGCCTTCGCTTTAGCCTTGGTAGCCTTCCATTCGCCGCCGGACAGCTTATTTACTTTCGGCACATTGTCGTCTCCACCAATATACTTTTGAACCATATCCATATGTTCAACAGGCACATAAAGCACATCGTTTCCGGCGTATTTAATAGTAATATAATCTTTTTTCTCACCTTGAACTTTGAGTTGCTGAATTCCGGTAAATTTACCTATACCATGGTTTTCATGGACCACATAGTCGCCGGTCTTCATGTCGGAGAAAGATCTAATCTTTTGTCCTTTTTCTTTAAAAGCACCTTTTCGTTTGGTCTTTTTCTTATGCTGGAAAATATCATTTTCACTTATCCAACACTTCTTTTCTTCCGGAAAATCCATACCGCTTGTCAAGGAACCTTTTTCAAATTTCACCTGACCGTTGATATGCATTCTGTCAACAAAGTCTCGCAGATTGGCAATTCTTTCATCAGAATTGGCAACTATCCTTATTTCATAACCTTTTTTAATATAGGTTTTTATTTCTGTTTCAAGTAATGACAAATTACCGCCGAAGTTAATCATCTGGCGGCTGTTTACATTGTGTATTTCATCAAAAGTTTCTATACCCTTAATCCGCTTAGGAAAAGGAGTAAATATAACTGTGGTCTTTCTGTCTAATACATCTTTCAGGTCCTTAAAACCTGTAATGAGCTGGGAATCCTTTGGAACTGCTTCTCCCCTTTCCAGGAGAACCTTAAAATCTTCTTTAAGTTCGTGTTCCCTCAGTTCAAGCAGTTCAAATACTCTTTCAGGATCATCGATCATAATTCTGCCTGAATCCATATAGTCCCAAAGATATTCTGTCTCTTCATGGAAATAATGAATATAGTTTTCGAGGAACTGCAAATTACTGATATTTTCTATATATTCGCAAACCTGTTCCTTTAATTCCAAAAGCTTCTCGGATGCTTCCTGATTCTTTCCTGCAAGACGTTTCGCCTGAGCCTCGTACTCGCGGCGAATATTTTTGCATCCAATAGCAAATAAGTCTTCTGAAGTTACAAGCTGTTCTGCTGGATATACTTCTATAGATTTAAGATTCTCAATTGAGCGTTGAGAATCTTTGTTGAAAGTTCTGATGGAATCTACTTCCGTTCCAAAAAATTCTATTCTGTAAGGATTATCATTGTCAGGTGTAAAAATATCCATTATGCCGCCGCGCATGCTGAACTGGCCTTTTGTCTCTACCATTTCAGCATATTCATACCCCATAGATATGAGTTTTTCACGCAGTTCATTTAGATCTGCATCTTCACCCAAGACCAATTTGATAACCTTCTCTTCAAAGGCTTTGTGCGGGCTTATCTTTTTAATTGCAGCAGAAATAGGCGCTACGACAATAACAGGTTTACCTGTTCGAAGTGCCTTAAGAGCTTTCATTCTTTCAATTAACTGGTCGTGGTTCCTCGCTTCATATCTGAGAAAAACCTGTTCTTCTTCAGGAAGGACAAGTATCTCTTTGTCTTTCACAAAAAAAGAAAGATCCATTGCCAATCGCTGTGCCCTTACAAGGGTAGGCACAATGATTATGCTCTGTCTTTCTTCTTTGGAAAAAAAGCTTGCGCAAGGAGCGACGCGGGCTTCTGAAACCCCCGAAATGTTAATCATTCTTTACTTCCTCTTCTGCTTTAGTTTCTGACTTAACCGTTTTTGCCGGTTTTTCTTTTTTAGGCTTTATATTATATTCATTCATAGCCTTTTCTATGCCTTTTTCAACAATACAAGCGGCCCCGAGAGCTGCATACTTAACTGATTCAGCATACATTTCTCTCTCGCTTTTGCTCACATTACCTGTGACATAGTTAATCATATCTTCTTTTTTGCCGGAACCGATACCAACTCTGATACGAGGGAAATCTTCAGTCTGAATATGCTGCAGAATATTTCTCATACCGTTGTGTGTTCCGCTTGAGCCTTTCTTCCTTATACGGACCTGTCCTGTAGGAATATCAATATCATCGTAGACAACAATCAATTCCTCTGGTTCGATTTTATAAAAATCCATCACCTGTCTAACGGCTTCGCCGCTAAGGTTCATATATGTCTGAGGCTTTACTAACAAAACCTTTTGGCCGGCGATACGTCCTTCGCCGACCAAAGATTTGAATTTGATTTTGTTAACATCTATACCGTGTGTTTCAGCCAATTGGTCCACTGTCATAAAACCCATATTGTGACGAGTAGCCTCGTATTTTTTGCCTGGGTTACCAAGACCCACAATTATGTACATAATTTATCCTTTCTATGACAGTCCTGCTTTTTGATTAGTCAAAGAGCACGCTGATGGAACCGTTAGTGAATACTCTTGTCATAGCTTCTGCAAAGAGCGGAGCTACAGACAGGAATGTCATCTTATCTAATTTCTTTTCTTCTGCCAGAGGAACTGTGTTCAGAAGTACCAGTTCTTCAATAGCACAGTCTCTCAGTCTTTCAACTGCAGGACCGGATAAAATAGGGTGAGTTGCTGCTGCACGAACAGACTTGGCACCCAGCGCCTTAATTGCATTTGCAGCATTGCTGATTGTACCTGCAGTGTCAATCATGTCGTCGATAATGATACAGTTCTTGCCTTCGATATTACCGATGATGTTCATGATTTCACTCTTGTTAGGTTCAGGTCTTCTCTTGTCAATTATTGCGATTGGGCAATTAAGATACTGAGCCAGATTTCTTGCTCTTGTAACACTGCCGTGGTCAGGAGAAACAACAACTAAGTCTTCCATATGTCTTTCTTTAAAGTACTTAGCGATGATTGGCATACCCAGCAGATGGTCTACAGGAATATCGAAGTAACCCTGAATCTGATTTGCATGAAGATCCATAGTTACTACTCTGTCAGCTCCTGCTGCCATTAAAAGGTCAGCAACCAGTTTAGCTGTGATTGGGTCTCTTGCCTTTGCTTTTCTGTCCTGTCTTGCATAACCGTAGTAAGGAATAACTGCATTGATTCTTCCTGCAGATGCTCTCTTCATAGCATCAATCATAATCAGTAATTCCATAAGGTTGTCGTTAACAGGGTTGCAAGTTGACTGAATGATATAAACGTCCAGACCTCTTACTGTTTCCCAAATGTTTACGGAAATTTCTCCGTCACTAAATTTTGTAACCGTTGCTCTTCCTAACGGTTTTCCCATGATGCTTGCAATTTCCTGTGCAAGTTCAGGATGGGAATTGCATGCAAAAAGTTTGTAGTCAGCAAATACTCCGCTTCTCACTTCTTTTACCTCGCCTTCTTAATCCTTTGTTGTTCTACTTTTTCTTTTTCAAAATACCTTTTGCTGATACCCAGCCGTGCTTTTTGGCACCACGGCTACGGGCTATAAACAATGTGTCTTCTTCCACATCTTCGGTAACTGTACTACCGGCGGCAATATATGCCCCCTTGCCTACTTTGACAGGTGAAACCAGATTGCTGTTGCATCCAATGAAAGCACCATCTTCCACAACTGAACGATATTTCTTTGTTCCGTCGTAGTTGACGAATACAACACCACATCCCAGATTTACATTTGATCCCACATCGGAATCTCCAATGTAAGTCAGATGTGAAGCTTTGGCTCCGTCACCCATCGTTGAGTTTTTAACTTCAACAAAGTCACCTACTTTGCAATCTTTACCCACATGGCTGTTAGGTCTCAGATATGCAAACGGACCTACCTTTGTACCGCTTCCCACCGAACTGTCTGTTATTACAGAACTTTTAATTTCAACTCTGTCATCAATTTTAGAGTTTGTAATTACAGTATTTTGTCCGATAAAGCAGTCTTCCCCTATTACTGTCTCACCTTCAAGCGTTACACAAGGTCCGATCAAAGTGCCTTTACCTATAACAACGGAATCATCAATGTATGCCTGAAATTCATCTACAAATCTGACACCGTTCTTAACATGTTTTTCAATTACAGCAAGTCTTGCTGCTCTCTTTTTTTCAATTTCCTCTAAAAACATTGTTTGCCCCCATAAACTATTTTTCCAGAATCATTTCGCCGACTTTGAAAATGTCTCCTGCTCCCATAGTGAGAACCAGGTCTCCATGCTGTGCATTTTCAGATACATAATCAGCCATTTCATTAAAATCACTCATAAAGATAACATCTTTGTCCGGATGCAACTCTTTAATTTTGTCTGCAAGCTGAGAAGAAGAAATCTTGTAAATGTTCTTTTCTCTTGCTGCATAAATTTCAGCTAAAACCAGTTTGTCAGCCTTATCAAATGAGTCTGCAAACTCATCAAACAGGGCTAAAGTTCTTGTATAAGTGTGTGGTTGGAATAAGCACCACAGATTATTGTGAGGCACGTTCTGACATGCACTTAACGTTGCCTTAATTTCTGTAGGGTGATGAGCATAGTCATCTACAATCTTAATACCTTTTGAAGTGGTTCCCACAATATCAAATCTTCTCTGTGTGCCATGATATCTGGCCAGCGTCTGGCAAATTATATCTGAATCTACACCCAGTGCGTGGCAGCATGCAAATGCTGCAAGAGAGTTGAGTATATTGTGTTCTCCCGGTACAGAAAGCTGTACGGTTCCTAATTTTTGACCTTCCTTGTTAACATCGAAGGATGGCATACCGCTTTCATTAAAACTGATATTGGAAGCCCCGTATGTGCAGCTTTCGTTAAATCCGAAAGTCACCACATTGTCCAAATCTTTTATTACTTTGTTTACAAATGGATTTGCATCATAAGCAACAATCATTCCGCCTGCAGGCACAAGTGCCGCAAACTTGTCGAATGAACTTACGATATGGTCAATATCCTTGAAGTAGTCCAGATGGTCCGAATCAATATTCAAAATAACCTCGATTTCAGGTCTTAAACTGAGAAAACTGTCCATATATTCGCAGGCTTCAGTTACAAAGTACTGACTGGTGCCTACTTTCACATTTCCTCCGATTTCAGAGAGATTGCCTCCTACCAGAATTGTAGGTTCCATCTTAGCACTATCAAGAATCAGAGATACCATAGATGTAGTTGTAGTCTTACCATGAGTACCTGAAATAGCAATACTGTTTTCGTACTCATCCATAAGTGTTCCCAGCATTTCAGCTCTTGTAACTGCCGGAATGTTATTAGCTCTTGCTGCTGCCAATTCCGGATTGTCATTTGCCACTGCTGCTGAATACACAATTAAATCAGCATTTGCTACGTTTTCGGCTCTGTGTCCCAAAAATATTCTGGCACCTTTTGCCGCCAGATTTGTTGTGATATCGGATTCTTTCATATCCGAGCCGGTAACCTGATACCCTCTTGAAAGAAGGATTTCGGCAATAGCGGAAAGACCAATACCGCCGATTCCTATACAATGTATTGTTTTATAGTCTGATAAATTAATCATCCTGATAATTGCCTCCATTTAATCATAGTTGACAATTTTATTATAACACAAGGAACAGAAAAATTCTCCTATATTTAACAAATTTATAAAAGATTTATTTATTGCAAATTTCTTCCAAATAGAGTATACTTTATGTGTCTCACAGTGGAAGTGTAAGAAAGGTGGAAACAGAATATGAACATAACCGACGTAAGGATTAGAAAGGTCACTGACGAAGGTAAGATGAAAGCAATTGTTTCAATTACTTTTGATGAAGAATTTGTGGTACATGATATCAAAATAATTGAAGGACAAAATGGACTTTTCATCGCAATGCCTAGCAGAAAGATGAACGAAGGCGATTTCAGAGATATCGCTCACCCTATTTCTTCTGAGACTCGTAACAGAATCAAAGATGCAATCTTTGCCGAGTATGAAAAAGTTCTTTCCGAACAAGAAGAAACTGAAACTGTATAAAAACTAATGGGAGCCATAAGGCTCCCATTTTATTTTTTGTTAAACTTCATCATTTGCTTCAATTACTCGGATGGTGTTTGTGTTGCCCGGTACATCTACAGGCACACCGGCACTGATTACAACATTATCTCCATTTTTAAGAATACCGTCTTTGATTGCTCTGATTGCACAATGTCTGAACAGTACTTCCACTTCATATCTGTAATCTGTCATAAGCGGAGTTACGCCCCAGTATAAAGACATCTGATGGAATGTCTTTTCGTAAGGTGTTGCTCCAATAATCATTGTATCAGGTCTGAATTTAGACATACGGCTTGCAGTATATCCTGTCTTTGTAATCGCCATAATTGCAGCAGCATTAATATCCTTTGCCAAAGTACATACCGCATGACCTACTGCATTAGTAACATCAAATTTATCCATTTCATGCCATACCATATTCTTTGAAGGCACCTTTGGCAAATCAGCTTCTGCCTGGAGAGCGATTTTAGCCATAGTCTTTACTGCCTGCTGAGGATACTTACCCGCAGCAGTTTCACCTGAAAGCATTACGGCAGTTGTACCGTCAAATACAGCGTTGGCAACGTCTGTAATTTCTGCTCTTGTAGGCATAGGGTTGTTAATCATAGATTCCAGCATTTGTGTAGCTGTTATCGCAATTTTTCCGGACTGAACACATCTTCTTATAATCCTCTTTTGGATGCCCGGAAGCATTTCGTATGCTACTTCTACACCCATATCACCTCTGGCAACCATAATACCATCAGCCACATCAAGAATTTCCTCGAAGTTTTCAATACCCTGAGTGCTTTCTATTTTTGCAATTATTTTGATTTCAGAGCCACCATTATTGTCAAGGAGTTCTCTAACTTCCTTTACGTCCTGAGCTGTTCTTACAAAGGATGCAGCCACATAATCCACATCATGTTTGATGCCGAAAAGAAGGTCTTCCTTGTCCTGTTCGCTCATGTACTTCATCTGAAGATTAACATTAGGTAAATTGATACCCTTGTGGTTGCTTATTACACCTCCGTGAACTACGACACCCTTAACTTCTTTTTCAGTAGTGCTTGTAACTCTTATAACAATTGCACCGTCATTGATAAGAACCAAATTACCCGGTTTTAATTCATTCGGAAGGTTCTTATATGTTACAGAACATCTCTCATTTGTTCCTTCCACGTCTTCCGTTGTCAAAATAAACTGCTGCCCGTTTTCTAAAGTTTCCTTACCATTCACGAAGTTCCCCGTTCTGATTTCAGGTCCTTTCGTATCTAACAATACTGCTGCAGACATTTTAAGTTCGTCTCTCACTTTACGAAATCTTTCGATAGTTTTTGCGTGTTCTTCATGAGTACCATGAGAAAAGTTGAGACGTACTACATTCATGCCCGCTCTGAGCATCGCTTCAATAGTCTTTTCATTGTTAGAAGCAGGTCCCAAAGTACAAACAATCTTAGTTTTTCTCATAATCTAAATAACCTCTCTGTCTATTAATAAAAAGTTGCAACATCTTCTTCAGGTGCTTCCACTTTTTCAACATTAATTACATGGAAAACAGGGCCTACGCTTTGATACATATGATTGAATTCTTTTTCAACTTTGGCTGTCATAACTGCCCAGCCGCCATGTTCCAGAGTCTGCGAATCTTTATACTTCGCAACCAATCCGCCAAACTGAATGTCTTCTACACAGCAAGTCATAATATGTCTTCCGATTACGAATTCGTCATCGTCAAGACCGCCCCCAAGGAGAGTTCTTCCTTTGATTTTCATAGTCTTGCCGAAATATTTTTCTTCGTCTTCGTTCATATCAGTATACCAGATTGCATAGTTTTTATCTTCAATCTCGATGTAATCGGCCTCAATATCATACGGCAGCGGATCTTCAATGTCATCAAATTCAATATCATCAGGACCATACTCGTAGATAATCTGACAGCGACGATTAATAACCCTTACAACTTTATGAAACTCCATCTTGTCCATAGACCTGTCAAAGTTTTTAAACACAATGGTTTCAGGGGACTTCATTTTGTCAACGGTAAGATTTCTCATATTGTTGTTATATGTCAAAAATGTCTTTGAATCGGCAAATGACATTTCCTGATATACAGTCCAATTTTCAGGAAGTGCACCGTAGAAATTATCCAGTAACCACATTCCGTTGTATTCAACGATAACTCTCTCAAATCTGATTTCTTTTTCCAGTTTCTTAAGATACTCCGGAGTTAATTCATCTTCATCGTCAAGAGTCATTATCAATACGTTCTGCGAAGCGAACTTTGAAGGATCAAGTTCGCGTTCCCCTTCTTCGCACAGTAAAACCAAAGTCTTTTCACCCGTGTTAAACTGAGGATCTTCCAACGTTTCCTGAATAAAAGTAGTTTTGCCCGCATCTAAAAATCCTGTAAAAAGATATACAGGAATTTCTCTTCTTCCTATCATCTTTTCCTCCTTAAATTAGAGCCCAAACAACTGACGAATTGCAGTTTCATCAATCTTAGAACCGATAATACACAATCTGCCTGTAATTTCTGCAGATCCGCATCTTACATCAGGCTCACCCGGTACATAGTCAAAGTGAATCCAGTTTCCGTCTTCACCTTCTACAATGCCCTTCGCTCTAAGAACAAATCCGTATTTATGTTCATCTTCCAATGCTTCCAGCGCATTCTTGATTTCTTCTAAAGTATATTTCTTTGTAGTTTCAGCACCGATGCTGTCAAACACTTCATCAGCATGGTGGTGATGATGGTCGTGGTCGTGACCACAACAACATCCATCATGGTGATCATGGTCGTGATGATGGTGGTCGTGATCGTGATGATGATCATGATCGTGGTGGTGACCGCAGCAGCACTCTTCATCATGGTCGTGGTGGTGATGCTCATGGTGGTCATGACCGCAGCAGCATTCTTCATCGTGATCATGGTGATGATGGTCATGGTCGTGATGATGGTGATGCTCATGTTCTAAATGTTCCAGAGCAGCTTCAATAGTATCTTTTCTTTCCATCGCCGCCAAAATTTGCTGACCTGTCAGCTTGTCCCAGTCAGTTGTAATCATAACTGCATGCGGATTGTGTTCTTTTAAAAGTTCAACCGCTTTCGCCAACTTTTCTTCACTCATTTTGCTTGTGTGGCTTAAATGATGGAACTTGCATGTTCTACCTGATTGTTGAAGAATTCACCGAAGTTCTTCATATAGATTTTTGCTTTGCTTGCGTCTACAACTGTTGTGAAACCATTGAGCTGTACTTCTTCAATGTGAAGATTTTCAACCGCATCGATAATATCGCTCAGTTTACCAACACCGGATGGTTCGATAAGTATTCTTTCAGGATGGAATTCATCAATAACCTGTCTCAACGCCTTTCCAAAGTCTCCAACCAGACTGCAGCAAATGCAACCGGAGTTCATTTCGTTAATTTCAATTCCGGCATCCTTCAGAAATCCACCATCGATTCCAATTTCACCGAATTCATTCTCAATAAGTACAACTTTTTCACCCTTATAAGCTTCTTCTACAAGCTTTTTAATAAGAGTAGTCTTGCCGGCTCCCAGGAAACCGGAAAAAATGTCAACTTTAATCATATATATCATTCCTTTACTAAAAAATATTTAACCTAAAAATTTACCCATAATATTATATCACTTTTAAAAAATAAAATAAAGTGGTATACTTATATTATAATTACAAACATCGGAGGTAATCATGGACAAGAAATCAAGAGAATATGAAGTATGCCCTTGCCGCCATGTAAGTCGCGGACAGATTGAGGATTTCATCAGAGAAACAAAAACTACCGATCTTAAAGAAATCTGCGAAAAGCTCAACGTTGGAAACAAATGCGGTGGCTGCAGAGAAACTATTCTTCAGATTGTAGATGAAATAATGGCTTAATATTTAAACATAACAAAAGACCGCTGCTGCGAAACAGCGGTCTTTTGTTGTATGCTTATTTTTTAAAGAGAGAGGTCCCTTCCAAAAGGGAATGTATGAATAGTTTGTAATTTGCTTTTTATGCAGCTACTGTCAGTTTTTCCAGAGAAAAGCCTCTGGCAAAACAATCACAGTAAACCTTTGTACATTTTTTGTATTTTGCGAAAAGTTTCTGAGCATTTTTCTCATCGCCGTAAACTCTCCAAAGACCCACACATTTGCAGGTTTCAGGTTTATTTTCGATAAAGCCTGTCACATCTTCAGGAGGATAACCTAGAAACAATCCAATTTCGTGAGGAAATTCCTCAGTTACGCTCATACGGCGAATAAGATGGGCAACACATCTTTCCGGCGTGCCGCAGCAATATCCCCTTTCAGAAAGAATTTCGCAAGTCCTGCTGTCACATAAATCTCTATGTAAAGACTTTGGTCTGTAAACGTACAGCAAAGTTCTATCCCCATTTTGTCTCAGTGGTAAAACCCTGAGTCCTTTTTTTCTCAAAACCTTATTAAATTTTCTAATCGATTCTTTTTTATCCCCTTCATCTTTAAAAGAACAAGAAAACATATTTCCTGTCTTAATTCCGGCAAGGGTTGGCGAGCAGTGTCTTACGAGCATTTCTTCAGACATTTTCTTCCTCCTGTCGGTAAAGTTAGTTTTAACTAACCATTTCTTTTTAAAAATCAGTTAGTTACAACTAACTGTAATTACAATATACACTATTCCTCGCTATATGTCAATATTTTTTTATAAAAAAGGGTGGCAATTTTGCCACCCTTTCAAATCTTTATTTGTTTGACAGATATTCGTCGATACCTGCTGCTGCAACCTTACCTGCACCCATTGCTTTGATTACAGTAGCCGCGCCTGTTACAGCGTCTCCACCGGCAAAGATTCCAGGTCTGTTTGTAGCTGCTGCCGCATCTGTTCCGATACCTCCCTTGCTGTTTGCCGCAAGTTCGTTAGTTGTATCTAAAATCAGAGTATTCAGCTTAGTACCGATAGCCATGATTACCATGTCTACGTCAAGAACGAAGTTGGAGTCCTTAACTTCCACAGGTCTTCTTCTGCCGGAAGCATCAGGTTCGCCCAGTTCCATCTTAACGCATTCGATTCCGCATACGTTACCGTTTTCGTCACCCTTAACTGCTACAGGGTTAGTCAGATATCTGAAGTCGATACCTTCTTCTACTGCGTGGTGAATTTCTTCTGCTCTTGCAGGGATTTCA
>JAFSHN010000065.1 GCA_017440275.1 Bacillota bacterium
CTCGAAAAATGGAGAGGCTACACAGACGAAGAAGCTTTCGTTTTTGCAAACACAGATGGCGAGCCTCACAACACAATCACTCCCATTGCTTTCAGAAAAGATAATAACTTCGTGTTGGATTTGGTGCTTAGAAACAACATAACCACCGATGAACATCCTTTAGGAGTTTTTCATCCTCACCAGAAACTTCACCACATCAAAAAAGAAAACATCGGTCTTATCGAGGTTATGGGTCTGGCGGTACTTCCTGCAAGGCTTAAAAACGAAATCAACCTTATGAAAGACGCAATCCTTAAAGGTGAAGATATAGCAGAAATTCCTGAAATCAGCAGCCACGCTCAGTGGGTGTATGAGTTTATGGAGAAATACGACACAGTAAATGAAGAAAATATCGACGAGATAATCAGAAAAGAAATCGGTCTTGTTTTCCTTGAAGTATTAAAGGACGCAGGCGTATTCAAGAGAACACCGGAAGGTCAGGCAGCCTTCGACAGATTTACAGCTACTCTTTAAGGGGGAAATAGTATGGCAGCAATTATCAGTTATTTTTACGGAACTAATTCGGCCGGAATTCAGATTAAGTATTACATAGTAGAAAACAGAAGCGGTGCAAGAGTGGTGCTCAGCCAGCTTGGTGCTTCCGTAGTGTCCATTATAGTACCCGACAAAAATGGAAAAATGAGAGATGTTGTTTTAGGTTACAAGGGCATAGGCGGTTACGAAACTGACGGTGCATACTTCGGTGCAACAGTAGGAAGATGCTGCGGAAGAATCCGAAACGGAAAATTCAAGCTCAATGGTCAGGAATTTAACCTTCCCATAAATAACGGCCCCAATCATCTTCACGGCGGTATCAAAAGCTTCAGCCGCAGAGTGTGGGACAGCAGAGTTGATGGAGATGACGTGATATTCACATTGAATGTTCCTGATGGTGACGAAGGGTATCCCGGAAATATGACAGTTATGGTCAGATTTACCTTTGATAACGAAAATGTACTGACAGTAAATTACAGTGCGATTTCAGATAAAGATACACTTTGCAATATTACAAGCCACTCTTACTTCAACCTTAACGGTCATACAGGCGGTGCAATAAATGAACATAACCTGAAGATTAACGCAAACAGCTATATTCCCGTTGATGAAAATCTTATTCCTACAGGCGAAATTAGAAATGTTACCGACACACCTTTTGATTTTAGACAGGGAAAGAAAATTTCAGAAGGCCTCAAGAAAACTCATAAGCAGCTCGATATAGCTAAAGGATTTGATCATAGCTTCGTAATTGATAAAGAAGAAAATACTATGAGTCTTCTGGCAACAGCGGAAAGCGAAGAGAGCGGAATTAAGCTTGAGTGCTACTCTACTCAGCCGATACTTCACCTTTACACTGCCAATTATGTTAATGTTTTACACGGAAAGAAAGATGCTTCTTACGAAGAATACAGCGGTTTTTGTTTTGAAACCCAAGGGTATCCGGATGCGGTAAATCATCCCGAATTCCCATCAAATATTTTGAAAGCAAATCAGAGGTACAATCAGACCACAAAGTTTGTTTTCACAACAATTTAAGAGGAGGAAAGAGTTATGTTTATCCCAAGACATTTTGAAAATCTCAATGTTCTGCACGAAAACACAATGGAAAACAGAGCCTATTACATTCCTGCTTCAAAGCGAAATGACAGCCTTGACGAACACAGAGAGCAATCAGACCGCTTTACTCTCTTAAGCGGAGAGTGGAAGTTCAGATACTTCAAGAGTATCTACGATTTGAAGGAACGATTTTTTGAGGTTGATGCTAACACAGATAACTTCGATAAGGTAATGGTTCCCTCGGACTGGCAGAACTACGGTTACGACTTCGAGCAGTACACCAATGTGGAGTATCCCATTCCCTTTGACCCGCCTTATGTTCCTCACGAAAATCCTTGCGGTGCGTATGTAAAGGAATTTGAGTTCCACAAGGTGGAAGATGCTACCAGAGCCTTTCTTAACTTTGAAGGCGTTGACTCCTGCTTCTATGTTTGGGTTAACGGAGCTTATGTAGGCTACAGTCAGGTTTCACATTCAACAAGCGAATTCGAAATTACAGACTGTCTGGTAGAAGGTACAAATAAGATTGCGGTTTTGGTTCTCAAATGGTGTGACGGTACTTACCTTGAGGATCAGGATAAGTTCAGAAAAAGCGGTATCTTCAGAGATGTATATATTCTCCGCAGACCTGAAAAAGCAGTATTTGACTACTTTGTAAAAACTCGTATTCAGGATGCTAAAGCAACTGTAGAGATTGAAGCAAACTTCATTGACGAAGAAATTACTCCCTTAACCATCACACTGTATGATGCAGACGACAAAGTGGTTGGCAGAGCAGTTGAAAAAGTAGATAACGGCAGTGCTTATCAGCAGATGTTTACTATTGAGATAACCAATCCCACACTTTGGAATCCCGAAGAACCTTATCTTTATACTATGGTTATGGAATCAGAGAACGAAGTAATCGTGGATAAGGTAGGTATCAGAGAGATAAAGATAGAGAACGAAATTGTTTATCTTAACGGACATAAGATTAAGTTCAGAGGTGTTAATCGTCACGATTCCGACCCTGTAACAGGTTTTACCATCAGTCTTGAGCAGATGAAGAAAGACCTCTACATGATTAAGGCTCACAACTTCAATGCTATCAGAACAAGCCACTATCCCAATTCCCCTATCTTTTATCAGCTTTGTGATAAGTATGGTTTCATGGTAATTGATGAGGCAGACCACGAAAGCCACGGTGTCGCAGAAATCTTCTATGAGGATAATGCTTGGGAAAACCACTGCGAAAGATGGAACGGTCCTTTGGCGGACAATCCTACATGGATTGAACCTACTCTTGACAGAACAAAGCTCTGTGTTCACAGAGATAAAAACAGACCTTCCGTTGTGATCTGGTCAATGGGTAACGAAAGTGCTTACGGCGTTTGCTTTGAAGAAGCTCTTAAGTGGACAAAGGAATTTGACCCCACAAGACTTACCCACTACGAAGGTGCTCACTACAGAAATCACAGCAAAAAGTACGATTTCTCCAATCTTGATTTTTACAGCAGAATGTACCCCTCTTTTGAAGAAATTGATGATTTTCTCAGAAGCAATTACAGAAAGCCTTACATCACCTGCGAATACAGTCACGCAATGGGCAACGGCCCCGGCGACTTTGAAGATTACTTCCAGGTATTCCATGCTCACGACAATATCTGCGGTGGCTTTGTTTGGGAGTGGTGTGACCACGGAATTTTCAAAGGCATTGCCGAAAATGGTAAGAAAATGTATTATTATGGTGGAGATCATGGTGAGTATCCTCACTTTGGCAACTTCTGCATGGATGGCCTTGTATATCCCGACAGAACGCCTCACACAGGACTTCTTGAATATAAAAACGTTCATCGTCCTTTAAGAATCAAGGAGTTCAATCAGAAGAACGGCAGACTCGTGCTTCATAACTACATGGATTTCGTTGATGCAAGAGATTACCTCGATCTGCGCTATGAAATAAGCTGTGACGGAAAGGTTATCTGTTCACAGAATATTGAGCAGTTGCCTTCTGTTCCTCCTCACTCCGATGTAGGAATTACACTTAATCTTGATGTGCCAAAAAGAGGAAAGTGCTACTTTACCATCTTTGCAGAACTCAAAAAGGCAACAGAGATTCTGCATCAGGGATATATCCTTGGATTCGAAGAAGTTCTTCTTGAAAATACTGACAGCAGAAATCAGTATGCTGTAGAGCTTACAAAGAATTTCGAAAAAGCCGAAGGCGTAATCAAGGTAGAAGAAACCGATACTGAACTCTTAATCAACGGTAACGATTTCAGCTATACATACAATAAGCACACAGGTCTTTTTGATGAGCTTGTAAGAAACGGTGAAAACCTTATTACA
>JAFSHN010000066.1 GCA_017440275.1 Bacillota bacterium
AATAATTTAAGGAGGCATTTAAATGAACTTTCAACTAACGAAGGAACAGGAATTCGTAAGAAAATTGGTAAGAGAATTTGCCGTTAATGAAGTTGAGCCTTTAGCAGCAGAAATCGACCAGGAACATAGATTCCCAGTTGAAACTGTTGAAAAAATGGCTAAATATGGCATGTTAGGCGTACCATTCCCTACACAGTACGGTGGTATGGGTGGTGACCACATCTCCTACGCTATCACAGTAGAAGAATTATCCAGAGTATGCGCATCTACAGGCGTTATCTGCTCAGCTCACACATCCCTGTGCTGCTGGCCAATCTTCAACTGGGGTAATGAAGAACAGAAGATGAAGTACCTGCCAGACTTATTAAGCGGCAAGAAGTTAGGTGCATTCGGTCTGACTGAACCAAACGCTGGTACAGACGCATCCGGACAGCAGACTAGAGCTGAATTAGTAGGAGACAAGTGGATCCTCAACGGCGCTAAGGTATTCATCACAAACGGTGGATACGCTGACGTATTCGTAGTAATGGCTATGACAGACAAGAAGAAGGGCAACCACGGAATTTCTGCATTCATCGTTGAAAAGGGAGACCCTGGTTTCTCCATTGGTAAGACAGAAGATAAGATGGGTATCTGCGCATCTTCAACTACAGAACTTATTTTCCAGAACTGCGAAATCCCTGCTGACAGACTGTTAGGTCAGGTTGGCGACGGTTTCAAGGTAGCTATGTCCACTCTGGACGGTGGTCGTATCGGTATCGCTTCCCAGGCTTTAGGTATTGCTCAGGGTGCATTCGACGTAACAGTTGAATACATGCAGGCAAGAAAGCAGTTTGGTAAGAAGTTATCCCAGATGCAGGCATTACAGTTCGGAATGGCTGATCTGAAGACTAAGATCGAAGCTGCTAGATTATTAATCTACAGAGCTGCTGACATGAAAGACAAGCACATGAAGTACGGCGAAGCTGCTGCAATGGCTAAGTTATTCGCAGCTGAAACTGCTATGGAAGTTACAACTAAGTGTGTACAGTACCACGGTGGTTACGGTTACACTAAGGACTACCCAGTAGAAAGAATGATGAGAGACGCTAAGATCACTGAAATCTACGAAGGTACTTCCGAAGTACAGAGAATGGTTATCGCTGGTGCGACTTTCAAGAAATAAGGTAGGAGGAGAATAGATATGGCATTTAAGATTATTGTATGCGCAAAGCAAGTTCCTGATACAAACGTTATCAAGATTAACCCTGCAACAGGAACATTAATCAGAGACGGTGTTCCATCAATCCTTAACCACGATGACAACAACGCTCTGGAAGAAGCATTAAAGATTAAAGATAAATACGAAGACGTAACTGTTACAGTTATCTCCATGGGACCTCCTCAGGCTACAGATCTTCTTTTCGAATGTATCGCTAAGGGCGCTGACGAAGGTATCCTGGTATCCGACAGAGCAGTTGGTGGTTCCGACACATGGGCTACTTCCAACACTCTGGAAGCTGCAATCAGAAAGTGGGAAAAGGAAAACGGACCTGCTGACTTAATTTTCGCTGGTAGACAGGCTATCGACGGAGATACTGCTCAGGTTGGACCACAGATCGCAGAAAAGTTAGATTTACCTCAGGTTACATACGTTGAAGAATTCGAAATCGCTGATGACCTGAAGAACATCACTGTTAAGAGACAGATGGAAGACGGTTACGAATTAATCGGAATTAAGACTCCTTGCATGTTAACTGCTATCAAGGAACTGAACGAACCAAGATACATGAACATGGCTGGTATCTTCGGCAAGAAGGACATTAAAGTTTGGAACGCTGCTGATATCGAAGTAGACCTGACTAAGGTTGGTCTGCTGGCTTCCCCAACAAACGTATTCAGATCATTCACACCAGCTCCAAAGGCTCCTGGTCAGAAGGTTGCTGGAGATACTGAAAACGAACAGGCAAAGAATCTGTTAGTTCAGCTCAAGGGTAAGCACATCATCTAATAAGGAGGAGGAATAACAATGGCTATTGAAATTTTAAAAGAGAAATGTATTGGCTGTGGACAGTGCTTTAAGTCTTGTCCATATGACGCTTTTGAATTCGAACCTTATGATGGCAACAAGCTGGGTAAGGTTGCAAAAGTTAACGCAAAGTGCTCCTTCTGTAACCAGTGCTTAACAGCATGTAAGTTCGGAGCAATCGTAGAAAAGAAGCAGGATGCTGGCGCTGACCTGTCCGCTTACAAGCACATTTGGGTATTCGCAGAACAGAGACAGGGCAAGATCCAGAACGTTGCTCTGGAATTAATCGGCGAAGGTAAGAGATTAGCTAAGGACATCTCCGAAGATACTCAGATCTGCGCAGTATTAATGGGTAACAACATCGACCACTTAGCACAGGAATGTTTCGAATACGGTGCTGAAAAGGTTTACATGGTTCAGGATCCATTATTAGAAAACTTCACAACTGACGGTTACACAAAGGTTATGAAGCAGTTAATCGATGAATACAAGCCAGAAATCGTTCTGTACGGTGCTACTCACATCGGTCGTGACTTCGCTCCAAGAATCGCTGCTAGATGCAACACTGGTCTGACAGCTGACTGTACTCACCTGGACGTAAAGGTTTCCAAGTACATCGAATTCGCAAAGGCTAACACAACTTTAGATACTTCCACATTAGACCCTAATGACCCATCCACAGGCATCAAGCAGACTCGTCCAGCATTCGGTGGTAACCTGATGGCTACTATCATCTGCCCTAAGACTAGACCTCAGATGTCCACAGTTCGTCCTGGCGTAATGCAGAAGCAGGAAAGAGTTGTAGGAGCTACTGGTGAAATCGTAAACGTTAAGCCAGAAATCTCCGCTGAAGACATCAGAATCGAAATTAAGGATATCGTTAAGTCCATGAAGGAAATGGTTTCCTTAACAGACGCTAAGATCATCTGCTCCGGTGGTAGAGGTCTTGGAGATGCTTCCGGTTTCGAATTAATCAAGGAATTCGCTGACAAGGTTGGCGGTGTTGTTGGTTCTTCCAGAGCAGCTGTAGACGCTGGTTGGATTGATCACTCCCACCAGGTAGGTCAGACTGGTACAACTGTAAAGCCAGAAATCTACTTTGCTTGCGGTATTTCCGGTGCTATCCAGCACTTAGCAGGTATGCAGACTTCTAACTGCATCGTAGCTATCAACAAGGACCCTGATGCTCCTATCATGGAAATTGCTGACTACGCTATCGTTGGTGACCTGTACAAGGTAATTCCTGAAATCATCGCTGAATGGGACAACGCAGAAGCATTATTCGACGCTTCCACAAAATAGTCTCTAAGGCAAAATAAGCGTAAAATAAACTCCCGAAGGTACATCCTTCGGGAGTTTTTTGTACCTAAAATACTTTAACGATTTAGCACAATGAAGTTGACAAGTAATGTTTTTGGTGCTATATTATACAATATGTTGAATATATATGGAGGACAGAAATGGAAAAGTATTTGGAATTAAAAGGCTTGATCGATGCAGAAATGGAAAAGCATTTTGAACAATTATCTGTGTTCAGCGATGATTTGGCCGACAATCCTGAAGTCTCCGGACAGGAATACAAAACCTCCTGTAAGATAGTGGAATTACTGAAATCCAAAGGCTACCAAGTGGAATATCCTTTTGCCGGTATTGAGACTGCTTTTAAGGCGACTTATGGATCTGACAATCATAAATACAAGATTGCTGTATTGACAGAATATGATGCACTTCCTGAAATAGGTCACGCTTGCGGACATAATATAAGCGGTTCTATAAGCTTACTGGCCGGAATATCTTTAAAGGATGTTCAGGACACTTTAGATGCTGATATACATATAATTGGAACACCAAATGAAGAAGCTGACGGCGCAAAATGTGCGATGAGCGACCAGGGGATTTTTAAAAAATATGACATGGCGATGATGGTTCATCTCTATGATCAGAACCTGGTATATTGTACGCTTAACGGACTTGCTTCATATATGTACAATTTCCACGGCAAAGCATCTCATGCGGGTGCCGCCCCTTGGGATGGCCAAAATGCAATGAATGCAGCCCAGCTTATGCTTCATGGACTTGACTGTATAAGAGGATGCTGTAAGCCTGATTCAAGAATAAATTCGGTTATTTTCAAAGGCGGATTTGCAGGCGGAAGCATACCGGAAGAAGCTCAGCTGGAAACATGGGTAAGATATCCGGAATACAGTTATCTTGAAAAACTCATTGAGAGAGTTGATAATTGCGCTACAGGCGGTGCTCTTATGGCAGAGTGCACCTGGGACAAATATCTGACTGCAGCCATTTATAAGAGTATGAAGAGAAACTTCACAGGAGAAGATGCCATAGCCGAAGTTTTCGGTGAACTGGGAATTGAAATCAACGGTGATCACGACAAACTTTTCGGCTCATCAGATATAGGAAATGTAAGTTTTGAGTGTCCAGCATTCCATCCGACACTCCAGCTGGTAGATAGAGGCATCGCTATTCATACCAGAGAGTTCCTGGCAGCCGTAAAAGGCGAAAAAGCCCATCAGTGTATTAAAGATGGTGCCAAGTTAATCGCATACACTGTTGCGAAGATTTTCACTGATGAAGAAAAGATTAAAAAGATGAAAGCTGACTTCCAAGGAGATGCATAATTATGAATGTAAAAGATATTTTGAAAGACTTAGTTGCAATTAATACAATTGCAGACAAAGACAACAACAAGATAATGGACTATATTCAAAACTTCTTTGAACGACACGGTCTTTCTGTAGAAAGACTGAAAAATAATGAAACAGGTAAGGAAGTTTTAATAGCAAGATACGGCAGCGACCCCGCTATCGGATTCCTCGGTCATACAGATACTGTAGATATTACAGAAGGCTGGGTTACTGATCCTCATGTACTTACTGAAAAAGACGGTATGCTCTACGGCCTTGGTGCATGTGATATGAAGGGCGGCATTGCAGCATTTATGGCGGCCATTGCCAATACCGATTTTTCAAAACTGAAAAAAGGTCTTGTAGCATATTGCACATATGACGAAGAAATCATGTTCGACGGAATTAAGGATTTGGTCAATTCAGGAGAAAAGTTCCCGCCTCACGTAGCTGTGGCAGAACCTACCGACTTAGTTCCGATGATCGGTTCCAAGGGACTGCTTGAATACATCTTTACTTTCAAGGGAACAACAACTCACTCCAGTATGCCGATAGACGGCAAGAGTTCTAACAAGAATGCAGTGAGATTCCTCAATAAGATGATGGATTTCGAATTGGAACTGAGAAAGAATCCGAGCCCTTTCTTCGGTGTTCCTTATCCTACAATGAATATCGGTATTGTAAACGGCGGAACATCAATCAATAAGGTGCCTGACAAGACCACGGTTTATCTGGATTTCAGAATCTGTGATTCGCCAAATGAATATCCGCTGATTCGCGAAACTGTAGACAAAGCCCTTGAAGGCCTTGATGGCGAATACATTATCATCAACGACATTCCTTCCTTCCGTAACAAAGGGGAATTAGTTAAGGAATATGAAGAAATGTCAGGTAAAAAAGGTCAGCCTTTCTTCGGTATTACAGAGGCTTCATTCTTTGAAGGCGACAGAGTTATTCTGGGACCGGGGCCTATGACAGCCCACGAGGCTAATGAACATGTGGAAGTCGCTCAGCTCGAAAAGACTACCGAAATTTTCACTGAGATGATCAAAAAACTTTGTTACTAAAAACGTTTATGATTCATAATAAATTAAGGAGGAAAAATTATGAGCAATAATTTAAATGAAAAGAAGAAATTTAATCTTCCTCACATTTTCGTTATTTTATTCTGTATCGTACTCTTATGTGCGGTATTAACTTGGATTATTCCTGCAGGTAACTTTGAC
>JAFSHN010000067.1 GCA_017440275.1 Bacillota bacterium
ATGAGAGATATTATTCCTAATTCTCCAACTTGGTTATGGATTTTAGTATTCGCAGTAGTACTGTTCGGAGTTAACTTCTTAGACGCACAGAAATTCGGTGACGTTTCCTTCGCTGCATCCAGCTTAAAGATCATCATGATCGTTGGATTTATCATCGTAGGTGCTGCACTGGTATTCGGTGTTGGCTCCGGTGAAGCAATCGGAATGTCTAACTACACTCAGCACGGCGGCTTATTCCCTGCAGGCCTTGCAGGTATGGGCGCTGTAACATTAACTTCTTTCTACGCATACGCAGGTACAGAAGTAGTTGCTTCAACTGCAGGTGAATTAAAGGACGAAAACCAGATCGGTAAGATGATCAACTTAACAATGATTATCTTAGTAGGCGCAACAGTTCTTTCCATCGCTGTAGTAGCTGCTATTCTGCCTTGGAACTCTGCAGACTTAAGCGGTTCCCCATTCGTATACGCATTCAGAGAAGTTGGTCTTGACTGGGCGGCTTTATTAGTAAATATCGTAGTATTATCATCCGCATTAACATCCGGTAACTACTTCACATATGCTAACGCAAGATACATCTGGTCAATGGCAAAATTCAACCAGGCTCCAAAGGTATTCGCAAAGACAAACAAGAAGGGCGTTCCTGTAGTTGGTCTTTGTGTATCCATGGCATTCGCTTTATTCGGAGTACTTGCTGAAGTATTCGCGCCTGACACAGTATACTTAGTATTAGTATGGTACATCGGTGGTGCAAACATCTTTATGTACTCTGTAATTTGTATCTGCCAGTACAGATTCAGAAAGAGATACATTGCTGAAGGCGGCAAAGTTGAAGACCTGCCTTACAGAGTTATCTCCTTCCCACTGGTTCCAATCGCAGGCGTTGCATCCTTTGCAATCATGCTGATCGTAACTATCATGGACCCAGGCGAAAGAATCGCTATGGCATTCTGTGCAGTATGCTACGTAGCAATGTACATCGGTGCACACTTCTACACAAAGAAGCACGACGTAACTGCTATCAATATCGATTTATAATCTGACATAGACACATTGTAGATACGAAGCACATATATCCTGCCACCACAGTGTGGCAGGATATTTTAATAATAGGAGGAAGACAAATGATTGACAAAAAAAGAATGTATGACCGACTGGTTCGCTTAGTCTCTGCTCCGAGTATTTCCGGAACAGCAGACGAAATGAGTGCTGTTTATAAGATTGAGGAATTACTTCGCGAAATCCCTTATTTCCAGCAGAATCCGGATGCGGTTTTTCGTTCCAAGATTGAAGGGGATCCTCTTGACAGAGAACTGGTAGGCGCATATTTAGAACTGGACCCAACTTGCAAAGACACAATCATTTTAACAGGCCACTATGACGTTGTTGACGTTGACGAATACGGTGAGCTGCAGAACATTGCTTTTGACGTGGAAAAAATCACTGAAAGAATCGGAGATATCCACATTGACGATAAGACAAGAGCGGATCTGGAAAGCGGAGAATGGATTTTCGGTCGCGGTACAGCTGACATGAAAATCGGTCACGCTCTGTGCATCGAACTTCTCGACCACTATTCTCAGGAAGGCGGCCTCAAGGGCAATCTCCTTTATGTTGCCGTTTGCGGTGAAGAAACCAACTCCGAAGGTATGCTGGCAGCAGTTCCTTTCTTCAATGAATTTGCTAAAGCAAGAGACCTGAAGTACAAAGTTATGCTTCTGACAGAATGCTTTATGGTTGACAAAGAAGACGATGGCACCAAGTACATACAGTACGGCGGCGCAGGTAAGGTAATGCCTCTCTTCTTCTGCGTAGGACAGACAACTCACGGGGAAGAACCTTTCCTGGGTCTTGATGCCTCACTTCTGGCAGGAGAAATTTACAAGAGAATGCACTTAAACCCTGCATTTTGCCAGCAGAACCACGGGGTGACAACCGCGCCTCCTGCAGGTCTTAAACTCCAGGATTTAAAACTGAATTATTCATTATCTTCTGCTTTATATGCAGCATCTTACTTTAATATTGCAACTATCAAATTGCAGCCTGAAGAGCTGATGAAGCAGCTGGTGGAAGTGGCTCAAGAATCTTTCGAAGCGGTTAACGCGCAGATTGATGAATACATAGATGGATTTACAAAGTTTGCAGGCAAGCCGCCTGTCGCATTCAAGGCAGAACCTTGCGTAAAGACTTTCAGAGAAGTTTACGATGCGGCGGCTAAAAATTACGAAGGTGATTTTGACGAATATCTGAAAGGCTATGCAGCCGATCTGATGAAGGTAAATCCTGAAATGCAGGATACCTGTGTAAAACTGATGAAGCGTATTTACGAAATGCAGGACGAAAAGAAACCAATGATAATCGTTTCTATCATTCCACCGTATTATCCTGACGTAAATATCAACACTGAAGACGCAGATACTAAGAAGATGCTAGAATGTATCGACGAAGTTATGAAATATGCTGGAGAAAAGCACGGTGTAAAGATGGATACTGCGGAATACTACGGCATTTCTGACCTTTGCTACACTTGGCTGGCAGACGGAATGAACTTCGACGCTCTGTTCAACAACCTTATCGGCGTAAATATGTTCTACAATTTCCCTACTGAAAGCCTGAAGGAATTCAAGGTTCCTACATTGGTTCTGGGCGCTTACGGAAAGGACTTACACAAATATACAGAAAGACTGCATAAGCAGTACAACTTTGAAATTCTGCCGGATTTATACTTAAAATACATTGCAGACATTTTAAAATAGTGACATAAAGGAGAATACAATGAAATCCATATTCTTTAACGGCAAATTTTATGTAGAAAGAGGTCATTTTGAAGAAGCGGTTCTCATAGAAGACGGTCTTTTTAAGGTCGTTGGAAAAACTGAAGAAATCCTGGCAATGGCAGATGCTGATACAGAGAAAATAGATTGCAATGGTAAGACCGTAATTCCTGGGCTGAACGACAGCCATCAACATCTGTTGCTTTACGCAATGAACAAAAACGAGGTTTACACAGAAGATGTAACTTCTGTAGAACATTTGGTTGAAGTGTGCAAGAAGTTTATGGAAGAAAATCCTGAAAAGGTTGTAAACGGAATGCATTCCATCGGCTGGAACCAGGACACATTTACAGGAGAAAAGAGATTTCCTACAAAAGAAGACCTGGACCAGATCAGTACGGAAATCCCGATTGTTTTAGAGAGAATCTGCGGTCATATTGCATCAACTAACAGCAAGGCTATCGAAGTTCTGGGAGTAACCACTGAAACAAGAGTTGCCGGCGGCGAAATACGCCTTGGTGAAGACGGACAGCCAAACGGTATTTTCACTGAAAATGCTCTGATTTTTGCTAACAAAGCAGTTCCTTCCGGATCCAAAGAGTTTAAGCAAAAACTTCTCAAGGAAGCTATGGAGTACGCTGTCAGCGTAGGGTTGACAACTGTTCAGAGCAACGACTCCGGTTCTTACTGGTGCAAAGATGAAGACAAATTCAGCGTATTTGAGGACTTCTATAAGGAAGGCAAAGGTTTGCTGCGTTATCACAGCCAGGTTTGTTTCGACAGCCCTGAAGATTTCGAAAAGTGCCTGACAGAAGGTGAATATGCACGCTATAGAAAAGAAGGTGGGTACGGCAAAGACTCTTGGCTGACTTTGGGACCTTTAAAACTATTTAAGGATGGAAGCTTAGGAGCAAGAACTGCTATCACTGACTCCTATGTAGGTCAGCCTGACAACCACGGCGTTGAAGCTATTTCCATAGAAGAAGCTGACAGATACTGTGAAATTGCCAAGAAATACGGTGTACAGGTTGTTACGCACTGCATCGGCGACATCGCTTCCGATGAAATCATCGGATCTTACGAAAAAGCTTTTATTGACGGTGAAAACAAGCTGCGTCACAGTTTAGTTCACTGCCAGCTGACAACTGAAAAACTTCTGGACAGAATTGTTGAGGAAGATATTTTAGTTCAGGCACAGCCTGTGTTCTTAGGTTTTGACATGTCAATCTTAGAGGATACCTGCGGCAAAGAAATGGCAGAAACTTCATATAACTTCGGTACACTGCTGAAGAGGGGGGCACATCTTTCCTACGGAACTGACTGTCCTGTAGAAGACTGCAACCCATTCCCTAATATTTATATGGCAGTAACCAGAAAAAACATGGAAGGCAAGCCTGAAGACGGCTTCTATCCAAAGGAATGTGTGGATGTAGAAACGGCCATCGATGCTTACACTGTAGAAAGCGCATACTGCGAGTTCAAAGAAGATGTAAAAGGCAGAATCAAACCTGGATTCTACGCAGACATGGTAGTTATCGACAAAGACATATTCACATGCGACCCCCTTGAAATTAAGGATATCAGACCTGAAATGACAGTGGTCGGCGGAAAAATCGTTTACAAGAAATAAAGTTAATGTAAAATGGCGAGACATATCAAGTTCCCGCCATTTTTAATTGCAAAAAACGATTAAGTTGTTGTCTTTTTTGAAAGAATGTAGTAATATTAACACAGAACAAATGTTCGGAACGGAGAAAGAGATTATGGCAAAAAAAGCTAAAACAATATTTGTGTGTCAGGAATGTGGTAACGAAAGCCCTACGTGGATGGGACAATGTATTTGCGGTGCCTGGAATTCCATGGTGGAGGAAAAGATTGTTCCTGCAGACAGCAAGGAGGATTCACGGCGTCGCACTACAGAGGCTGCTAAACCTACGAAACTTGCAGAGGTTGGTACACGCGATTACAAGAGAATAGATACGGGCATAGATGAACTTAACAGAGTACTCGGAGGAGGATTGGTTAAGGGATCGCTGGTGCTGATTTCAGGAGAGCCGGGCATAGGCAAATCAACAATTATAATTCAAACGGCAGCTAATATTGCACGCAGCGGGCAAAGAGTTCTCTACGTTTCAGGAGAAGAATCTGACGAACAGATTAAAATGCGTGCAGATAGAGTTTGCGGACAGATTCCGGATAATTTGTTTGTATTACCTGAAACAAATCTTGAAAATGTTGAGATTGCCTGTGATAACATTAAACCGGCCTTTTTGATCATTGACTCAATACAGACGTTGTACAGTGATGAACTTGACTCTGCTCCGGGAAGCGTTTCTCAGGTAAGAGCCTGCGGCAACAAACTGATGAAGATAGGCAAGACGGGTAATATTCCGATTTTTATAGTTGCCCATGTAACCAAGAGCGGTGATTTGGCAGGACCAAAAACTGTGGAGCATCTTGTAGATTGTGTTTTGAATTTTGCGGGAGAAAGGGATCAGGAACTTCGAATCCTCCGGTCCTTTAAGAATCGTTTTGGAACAACCAGTGAAATAGGTGCCTTTATGATGGAAGAGGGCGGATTGGCAGAGGTCAGAGATATTTCAGGAACCTTTCTTGAAAATAAAACGGATGGTGCAGAAGGCTCTATAACTGCGGCAATTTACGAAGGGAGCCGTCCTGTAATGTTTGAAGTACAGGCACTGGTTTCAGCGGCAAATGTGGGTTTTGCAAGACGAACTGCAGTTGGTGCGGACAATACCCGACTTAGTATGCTTTTGGCAGTGCTCGAAAAAAAGGCGGGTTTAAAGCTGCTCAATCAAGACGTTTATGTCAATATTGTAGGAGGTCTCAAACCTGAAGGAACGTCGATAGATTTAGCCGTGGCACTTGCCATATATTCATCATACAAAGGAAAGGCTGCGGATAACAAAACTTTAGTCATAGGAGAAATAGGTCTCACCGGCGATGTGAGAGCTGTCAGATTTGCAGATAAAATTATTAAAGAGGCAGCCAGAATGGGCTATGAAAGGGTAATTATGCCGGCTTCCAATGCAAAAAATCTCAAAGACATACCCGCAAACTGTACTGTAATAGGAGTAAAAAACTTAACCGAAGCAATCAAAATGTTTTAGGAATAAAAAAGGGACACGTTGTAAAAAACGTGTCCCTTTCGGCTATTTGTCTAACTGTTCAATCGATTCCGGGTCCTGTGGTATGGACTTGTTGGTATTTGTTGTCATTTCTTTATCTGTATTTTTATCTTCAGGCTTTTTCATAAGAGGGAGTTCAAACCAAAAGTTAGTTCCTTTGCCCAACTTGCTTGTAACGCCGAAGTTGGCGTGATGAAGAGTCAGAATCCCCTTTACAATAGATAATCCTAACCCTGTACCTTCTGCAGAACGAATGTAGTTGCTGCTGGCCTTATAATATCTGTCCCACACGTGAGGTAATTCTTCCTGAGAAATTCCCGGTCCGTGGTCGATTACTTCCACACGATATTTTTTAGCCACTTTACGTATGTTCACGTTGACAACTTTGTCTTCGCCGCAATACTTGACGGCGTTGTTGACAAGGTTTGAAATGACCTGCTTTAATTTGTTTTCGTCGCCGAAGACATAAGCAGTTTTAGGTGCATGCAAATTGAATTTATAGCCTTCTTGCTCAGATAAAATGTCGTAAGAAGACAGAATGGATTTGGTGGCTGAAACCAGCTCAAAGGTAGAACGTTCCAACACGGTTTTGTGAGTCTGCATCTTGGATATTGTAGCCATATCGCCAACAAGCTGACTCAATCTATCTGATTCGTCCATTATAACCTGTAGGTGCGCATTACGCTTTTCGGGAATGTCGCCGGACAAATCTTTAATCATTTCAGCGTAAGAGCGAATCATAGTCAAGGGAGTTTTTAAATCGTGAGAAACATTGGCAATCAGGTCTTTCATACGGTTATCTGCCTGCCCGAGTTCATAGGCTGCGGTGTTGAGTGTATCTGCCAGATTGTTGATTTCTGAGTAAGAATCAATATCAAACTTTACATCGTAGTTTCCTTTACCCATTTCTTCTGCAGTTACAGTGATTTTTTTAATTGGCCTGGAAACGTGTTCAGCGAAGTAAAAGGCAAGTATGAAGGCTATGACTAAAGTCACCACTGTAACATACATAAGTTGACTGCGCAGGATATTTACTGTTGATGAAACGGGATATAACGGTGAAAAAATATAGAGATATACCGTGTCTACATTTTTTCCTGATATTTTACATCCATAAGCCAGTGTGTCATAATTTTCTATTCCGCTGCCCATTTCAAAGTAAACAGGTGATGAATGGGATTTCTTGAGGAGCTGTTTTAATCTTGGTGTTTGATCCAGATAACGGTATACAGGGAGACGGTTGTCTGACTCGGGAGTGAACAAGAGAAGCCCCTCGCCTGATTCCATGATAACATAGAAATCGTTGCTTATAGATAACTCCTGCATAGTGCTTTCAAGATGGTCATCGCCACGAAGGTAAGCAGCAGAAATAGAGGTAGCCACTCTGTCTACCTCTGAAATCTTCATTTCTTCATAGTAATTATTCAAAAAGAAAATGTGCAAGAACCAGATCAGGGCAACAACGCCTATTCCTATACCAACAAGGTAAAACCATAATCTGAGTCTGATGCTCTTGCTGTCGAAACTAACCTTCGTACTCAAATTTGTATCCGACTCCTCTCAAAGTAACGATATAGTCTCTGTATGGTCCCAGATTATTTCTGAGATTCTTAATGTGAGTGTCGATGGTTCTGTCGTCGCCAAAGAAGTCATAACCCCAAATATCCGAAAGGAGTTTGTCTCGTGAAAGAGCAATATTCTTGTTTTCGACCAGATAGAAAAGCAAGTCATATTCCTTTGGGGTCAAATCAACTTTAACTTCATCGACCATAACGGTTCTGGCAGGAATGTTGATTTCAAGACCGCCGAACTTCATAACACTTTGTGTTTGCACATTCTGAGCATTTCTTCTTGTAAGAACTGCGTTGATTCTGGCCATAAGTTCCTTAGGGCTGAACGGTTTGACAACGTAATCGTCAATTCCTAATTCAAAACCAAACAGTTTGTCGTATTCTTCGCCTCTTGCGGAAAGCATTATAACTGGAATATCCTTAATTTTTTTGATTTCTTTGCAGGCTGAAAAACCATCCAGCTTAGGCATCATTATATCCATAATAATCAAATCGTAATCGTTGAGTTTGCAAAGTCCAAGAGCGGACATGCCGTCTTCGGCCTCTGTGACTTCATAACCGCTGAATTCTGCGTATTCTCTTATTACTTCACGAATTTTGATTTCGTCATCTACTATCAATAATTTGTACATTGGTTCCTCCTCTGTATCTTTTTTTACAATAGTATTCTACATTCATATTTTAGCATAAATGTGGGCAAAGGCAAAAGGTTTTGTGAAAAATAAATGTTGACACACAAAAATGGCTGTGATATTATAAAGAATTTTATTGCGCCTTGACATAGGCGCCCTTAATCTTTTATACTAAAGAATAGGTATACAATGGAGGGAGTATGGCATGTTTTCTCTAGGTGATAAGATTGTCCACCCTATGCAAGGGGCCGGAATAATTGAACAGATTGAAGAAAGAAGAATTTTAGGACAAACTAAACAATATTATGTCCTCAAATTACCGTGCAGCGATTTGAATGTGATGATTCCGGTCGAGGCAGAGCTTTCTGTTGGAATCAGGCCTATTGTAGGTACGGAAAAGGTTGAAGAAGCCATAAACGTTCTGAAGGCCGAGAGTACTGAGATGGATTCTAACTGGAATCGTAGAAACAGAGATAATTTGGACATGCTTAAAACCGGCGACATTTTAAAAGTTGCAGAAGTTGTGCGCAATCTTTTAAGAATAGACAGAGCAAAAGGTCTTTCTGCCGGAGAGAAAAAAATGTTGGCAAATGCCAGACAGATTCTCGTAAGCGAGATTATTTTATCTTGCCAGATCTCCGAAAGTGAAGCTGTTAAGTTGGTTGAAGAAGCCGTTTAATTCATTGGTTCTTTACGATGCTTAATGCTTGTACCTGTATTTTTAAAGAAAGGGGGAACAGATAGGTGCTTAAAAAATTATTTAGAAGTGTTTTCACCTGTGTAGGCGGATATGTGGGCTATATGGTATTTGATTATATTGCCAATAAAATTAATGATGCCGCAGCAGAAAATCCGGGGTTTACAGCTCTTACTCGTACTGAAGACTTAGTAATGAGTATTGTATTTGCAATTATTTTCGGAATTATTTTTTATCGTATGACTCCGATTTTAAGCCGCCAAGGTGACAAAATGGCTACCACTATAAACAAAGACCTTCAAAGCGTGTCTGCCAACGATTTTATCGGCAGTACAATTGGTCTGGTGGTTGGTTTGGTCGTAGCATTCTTGTTGACCAAAATATATCAGGGAATGGTACCGGACCCGGTATATGTTACGTTGACAATTGCCAGCTATATCCTGTTTGGATTTATTGGGGCTGTAGTAGGCAGCAAAAAAGTTACGGAAGCTTTCAAAACTTACAGCAGACGCGCTCCTGTGCCGACAGGGGCACACGAGGAGAATGCTTACGCATATAATGCTAAGGACAAGAAGCGTCAGCAAACTCCGAAGATTCTCGACACAAGTGTTATTATAGACGGAAGAATACTCGAAATCATGAAGACCGGTTTCTTGGAGGGCCCTATAGTAATACCTGAATTTGTTTTGGTCGAACTGCGACATATCGCTGATTCTTCCGATGCGCTCAAGCGTACGAGAGGAAGAAGAGGCCTTGATATACTGAACAAAATTCAGGAAGAATACGGTATTGAGATTTACAATGCGGACTCTGAAAAAGTTTTAAAAGAGATTCCTGAAGTAGATGTTAAGTTGTTGAAGCTGGCCCAGATTATGAAGGGTAAAGTTGTTACAAATGACTTCAACCTTAATAAAGTTGCCTCAATACAGGAAGTTCCGGTTCTTAATATCAACGAACTGGCCAATGCACTTAAGCCAATGGTTATTCCGGGCGAAGGCATGACTGTTACACTCATCAAACAAGGCAAAGACCCTAATCAGGCTGTTGCATATCTTGATGATGGAACTATGATAGTCGTTGAAAACGGCCGTAAGCATATCGGTAAAACTGTAGAAATCGTTGTAACCAGCGTACTGCAGACTAATGCGGGCCGTATGATTTTCGGAAAGGTTACCAGATAGCGGTGGACTTATGATCAATGGAAAAAGCGTAACAGCAATAATTACTGCAGCAGGCAAGGGAAGTCGTATGGGGACTTCCCTGCCTAAGCAGTTTCTTTCGATGGGCGGCAAGACTATTTTGGCAAGAGCCATCGAACCTTTTGAAGAAGCAGAGTTTGTAGATCGTATCTTGGTTGTAACAAACCGGGATTTTGTAGCGTTATGCGAAAAAATCTGTGAAGACTATTCCAAGGTTGAAAGAGTACTTGTGGGCGGCAAGGAACGTCAGGATTCTGTGAAAAACGCCTTGGACATAATCGAAGACGGTTATGCGTTGATTCACGATGGTGCCAGACCTTATGTTAGCGAAGATATAATAAAAGCTGTTTTAACAGATGCAGCAGAGACAGGAGCTTCCGTAGCGGCAGTACCTGTTAAAGACACCATCAGACAGGCAGAAGATGCGGGAAGCAAGACCTTGCCTCGCGAAACTCTTTATAGTGTTCAGACTCCTCAGGGCTTTGAGGTTGGGCTGATTAAAGAAGCTTTTGCCAAGGCCTATGCAGAGGGGTTTTACGGAACTGATGATGCAGGACTTGTGGATAGAATGGGTCATCCCGTTGCAATTTCACAAGGAAGCTACGGCAATATAAAAATTACCACAAAGGAGGACTTGCCCGTGGAAATGCGAATAGGACACGGCTATGACGTTCATAGATTGGTTGAAGGAAGAGAACTTATCCTTTGCGGAGTAAACATACCTTTTGAAAAGGGCCTTTTAGGCCATTCCGATGCCGATGTTGCTATCCACGCGCTGATGGATTCACTTCTTGGGGCAGCAGGAATGAGAGACATCGGGAATCTTTTCCCTGATAACGATGATAGTTACAAGGGTATTTCCAGCGTACTTCTTCTTGAAGAAGTTACCAAGAGACTTAAGGAGCAAGGCTGGTCATTAAACAATGCAGATGTGACAATTATGGCACAAAGACCAAAATTGGCACCTCACATTGACATTATGAGAGAGAACATGGCGAAAGCGCTGGGCGCAAGCGTTGATGTTATAAATGTAAAGGCCACAACCACCGAAAAACTCGGTTTTGTGGGCCGTGAAGAGGGAATTGCTGCAGAAGCAGTTTGTATACTAAGCAGAGGCTAGAGGAGATCGAAAAAGATGAAATTATCAAAGATGCACATCAAAACACTCAGAGAAGTACCAAATGAAGCTGAAATTTCCAGCCATATTCTTCTCCTGAGAACAGGTATGATCAGAAAATTAGTATCAGGCGTTTACGGATTTATGCCACTGGGCTGGAGATCCGTTCGCAAGATTGAAGAAATTATCCGTCAGGAAATGGACGCTACAGGTGCTCAGGAAATCCTGATGTCCGCAGTGCAGCCTGCTGAACTTTGGCAGGAATCCGGCAGATGGTTCGCATACGGACCTGAAATGTGGAGAGTTAAAGACAGAAACGGCAGAGACTTCTGTCTGGGACCAACTCACGAAGAAGTTTTTACAGACATCATCAGAAATGATGTTTCTTCCCACAGACAGCTGCCACTGAACTTATATCAGATTCAGACTAAGTACAGAGACGAAGCAAGACCTAGATTCGGTCTTATGAGAAGCCGTGAATTCATTATGAAGGACGCATACTCCTTTGATAAGGACCAGGAAGGTCTTGATAAGAGCTACGACGAAATGTACAAGGCTTACGAAAAAATCTTTACAAGATGCGGTCTTACATTCAGACCTGTAGAAGCTGATACAGGGGCTATCGGAGGAAGCAACTCTCACGAATTTACAGCTTTATCCGAGGTGGGCGAAAGTGAAATCGCATACTGTGAAAGCTGCTCCATGGCAGCAACAACAGAAAGAGCAGAATGCGTTGATGCTCCTGCATCCGATGCGGAAATGCTTCCATTAGAAGAAGTTTTCACTCCGGGAACAAAGACTATCGCAGAAGTTGCAGGTTTCCTTGGTGTTGAAGAAAAGGATACAATCAAGGCTCTTCTTTTCGTAACTTATGATGAAGAAGGCAAAGAAAACGGTTACGTTGCTGCTTTCGTAAGAGGCGACAGAGAGCTGAATATGACAAAGCTCATCAATGCTTTAAATATTCCTGAACACTCAATCGAATTTGCTGATGAAGAAAAAATCGGTGCAGTAACAGGATGCGTTGGCGGCTTTACAGGCCCTATCGGTCTGCATGACTGCAAGATTGTAGTTGACAGCGAATTGGTAGGCCTGAAGAACCTGGTGGCAGGCGCAAACAAGGCTGACCACCACGTTAAAAATGTAAACTACGGCAGAGACTATGAAGGAGATATTGTTGTTGACCTGAAGACTCTTAAGATTGGTGACCCTTGCCCTGTATGCGGCGCACCTATCAAGCACGCACGTGGTATTGAAGTAGGTCAGGTGTTCAAACTGGGCACAAAGTATTCTCAGGCAATGAATGCAACTTACAAGGACGAAAACCAGCAGGATCAGCTCATCGTGATGGGCTGCTACGGTATTGGTGTTACAAGAACACTGGCAGCAGTAGTTGAACAACACCACGATGATGATGGTATTATCTGGCCAATGTCCGTTGCACCATATCATGTTATCGTTACATTGGTAAAACCTGATGACGAAGAACAGGCAGCTGCGGCTGAAAAGATTTATCAGGAACTCTTGAGAGCAGGCGTTGAAGTTCTGCTTGACGACAGAAAAGAAAGACCGGGCGTTAAGTTCAAAGACGCAGACCTTTTAGGCATTCCTGTAAGAATTACAGTTGGTAAGCGCGCACCTGAAGGTATTGTAGAATACAAACTGAGAAGAGAAGCAGAAAAGTCTGAAAAGACCATCGACGAAGCAATAGCAGATGCAATTGCTATCGTAAATGCAGAAAAATAGAAGGTGTTATTAAATAATGGAGAAAATCAAGAAGTTTTTCAGAGAGAATATATATTTTAATCTTTTCTGGTGCTTCTTCAAGGTGGGAGTTGTAACCATAGGCGGCGGTGTCGCTATGGTTCCTATCCTGCAGGAAAAGATTTGTGAAGAGTACAGGTGGATGACTCAGGAAGAAATTCTTGACTGCATCACCGTCAGTCAGGGACTTCCGGGGGTTATCGCCATAAATATGGCTACATACGTAGGATACTTTAAGAGAGGGCTCAGAGGTGCATTTTGTTCTACCCTCGGAGTAATACTTCCGTCGTTTGTAATAATCATTATTGTGGTATTATTCCTTGAAGAAGTAGGAGGCAATCCTTATGTGGGAGGTCTTCTTGGAGGAATCAAAGCAGCAGCCACAGGCCTTATAGCTTATGCGGCATGGAAGCTGGGTAAGCAGACTTTGAAGAATGCTTTCCAGCGGATTGTAGCAATAGTTGCATTTATTCTTCTTGCCTTTGTAGGGCTGGATGCTGTGTGGGTAGTGTTAGCAGGACTTCTTGTCGGTGAAGTTTACTACGCAATTAAAGGTGCAAAGGAGGGCAAGAAGAATGCAGATTCTAATTAAACTCTTTTTTACCTTCGCAAAAATCGGTCTCATCGGCTTCGGCGGTGGGATGGCTATTTTGCCGCTGATTTATGATAGTGTAATTCAATTCAACTCTATGGATCCTGATGAATTTGCCAATCTGTTTGCAATTTCTCAGGCGACACCGGGACCTTTAGCTGTGAATGCGGCTACATTCTCCGGTTTCCAGACGGCAGGAGTTTTTGGAGCCCTTGCAGCGACCATAGGTGTATCCTTTCCTGCATTTATTCTTGTTGGAATTTGCGTGAAATTCCTAGACAAATACAAGGGCAACCGTCTCGTTGAAGGTGCCTTTGAAGGTGCAAGACCTGTTGCTGTAGGAATGATTATGGCAGGGTTCATCACCATTGGACAGACTGCACTTCTATCTGTAGATTTGTCTGAAATCGTCAACATGGCAAGTCTGTTTGATGCAGTCAAACCAATACAGTTAATTATGGCAGTAGCCACTTTTATATTAGCGAAAAAATTTAAAATGAAAGCCTTTCACATCATAATTATTATGGGTGTTTTAGGCACATTCTTATGTAAAGGAGCAATATTATAATGAAAAAAGTTATTATTGAAATGGAAAACGGCGATGTAATGAAGGGTGAATTATATCCTGAAATCGCACCAATTACAGTAGAAAATTTTGAGAAATTAGCAAATGAAGGTTTCTATGACGGATTAATCTTCCACAGAGTTATTCCGGGCTTTATGATTCAGGGCGGATGCCCACAGGGAATCGGAATCGGTGGTCCAGGATATCAGATTAAGGGTGAATTTGCATACAACGGAATTAAGAACGATCTTAAGCATACAAGAGGCGTTTTATCCATGGCAAGAGCTATGCATCCGGACTCAGCAGGTTCCCAGTTCTTTATTATGGTAGCAGACGCTCCTCATTTAGACGGACAGTATGCAGGTTTCGGTAAGATTACTGAAGGTATGGACGCTGCAGATACAATCGTTTCCACAAGAAGAGACAGATCTGACAAGCCATTGGTTGATCAGAGAATGAAGTCCATCAGAGTAGTTGAAGAATAATTTATTGAAATAGGAAGTTAAGATCATGGCATTTTTCAAAGAAGTAGGCGAAGATATCAGAAATATGGTAGAAAAAGACCCGGCCGCAAGAAACGGCTTTGAGGTTTTAGTTTGCTATCCCGGAATCTGGGCGTTGATACTGCATAGACCTGCTCACTGGTGTTACAAACACAAGTTGAAGCTTATTGCCAGAATGATTTCACAGCTGGCCAGATGGTTCACAGGAATTGAGATACACCCGGGAGCAACCATCGGCAGACGATGTTTTATCGACCACGGCATGGCTGTGGTCATAGGAGAAACTACAGAAGTGGGTGACGACGTCACCATTTATCAGGGCGTAACCCTCGGCGGTACAGGGAAAGACTCCGGCAAACGTCATCCTACTATTGGGAACAGAGTTGTAATCAGTTCCGGGGCCAAGGTCCTTGGACCATTCAAAGTGGGTGACGATGTTAAAATCGGTGCGGGCTCAGTAGTTCTCAAAGAAATTCCAAACAACTGTACAGTTGTGGGCATACCGGGAACAATAGTAAAGAGAAACGGACAGAGTACTCAGGACCTTAATCAGGTGGATTTACCTGACCCGGTTGCTGTAGAAATCGAATGTTTACGAAGAAGAATCGTAACTCTCGAAAATATGCTGCGTGAGGCGCAGGGCAATTCAGACAAAACTCAATCAGGAGAGGAATGTAACCATGAAGATTTATAATACACTGACAAGAAGAAAAGAAGAATTTGTACCTATCGAAGAAGGAAAAGTTAAGATGTATGTCTGCGGACCTACAGTATATAACTTCTTCCATATCGGTAATGCAAGACCTTTCGTAGTGTTTGACACTATGAGAAAATATCTGGAATACAGAGGATACAAGGTTAAGTTTGTTCAGAACTTTACCGATGTTGATGACAAAATCATCAACAGAGCTAAGGAAGAAGGCATCAGCGCAGGCGAAGTAAGCGAAAAGTATATAGAAGAATACTACAAAGATGCAGCAGCTCTCAACGTAAAGAAAGCCAACGTTCATCCTAAAGTAACAGATACAATGAAGGACATCATCAAGTTTGTTGAAGATCTCATTGAAAAGGGATATGCATACGAATCCGAGGGTGACGTATATTACAGAGCAAGAAAGTTTGACGGTTACGGAAAACTTTCCGGAAAGAATATCGATGACTTGATTTCCGGCGCGAGAATCGCCGTAGGTGAAAAGAAGGAAGACCCGCTGGATTTCGCCCTTTGGAAAGCAAGAAAAGAGGAATCCGAAATTGCATGGGAATCTCCATGGGGAATGGGAAGACCGGGCTGGCACATTGAATGTTCTGCCATGTCCAAGAAGTTCCTTGGAACTACTATCGACATTCATGCCGGTGGCGAAGACCTGCAGTTCCCACACCACGAAAACGAAATTGCTCAGTCCGAAGCTTGCAACGGCTGTCAGTTTGCAAATTACTGGATGCACAATGGATATATCAACATTGACGGCGTTAAGATGTCCAAATCTTTAGGAAACTTCAAGACAGTAAGAGACCTGCTTCAGCACTATGACGGCGAAGTTTTAAGATTCTTAATCTTAAGCGGTCACTACAGAGGACCTATCGACTTCGGACCTGAAATTCTGACTCAGTCTCAGAACGGTCTGGCAAGAATGAGAAATGCAAAGAGCAACTTAAAGCATCTGATTGCCAACGGCGAAGGTGTTATGTCCGATGCTGAAAAAGAAACTTTAGCAGGATTTAACAAGTTCAGAGAAAGATTCGTTGAAGTTATGGACGACGACCTTAACACTGCAGATGCTATTTCCGTAGTGTTCGAACTGATTACAGCAATTAACACAGCGGTAAAAGACGGTGCTTCCAAGGAATTTGCACAGAAAGCTCTGGACATTCTGATGGAACTTGCCACAGTTCTTGGCTTATTACAGCAGGAAAAGGAAGAAACTGTTGAAATCGAACCTGAAATCCAGGCTTTAATTGACGAACGTCAGGCAGCAAGAAAGGCAAAGGACTTTGCCAGAGCTGACGAAATCAGAGACATTCTCAAAGAAAAGGGAATTACTCTTAAAGACACTCCACAGGGAGTACAGGTTATCAGAGGATAATATGACCGATAAGACCAAAAATATTAATACGACAGCATTGGCCTACATAGGCGATGCTGTCTATGAGATTTATATCAGAAAGCACTGCATTGAAGGCGGGCAGCACAATGTTGATGTTCTTCACAAAAAAGCTGTGAAGTTCGTCAGAGCTGATGGACAAGCCCTGGCTGTAAAGACTATGATGCGTGAAGAGTTTCTTTCTGAAGAAGAAATATCTTTAGTAAAAAGAGCTCGCAATCACAAATCGGCATCAAAGCCAAAGAATGCAGACCCGGTAATATATAAGCTGGCGACAGCCTTTGAGGCACTCATAGGATTCCTGTATCTTGAAGAGAATACGGACAGATTGGAAGAAGTGATTGCCAGGGCTATTGCTATCATTGAAGAGGGAGAAAAGTAATGAGTAAGGCAGACGTTTTATTCGTTAATATGTGCAACGAAATAATCAATAACGGTTTTTCTTCTGAAGGACAAAAAGTAAGAGCTAAATGGGAAGATGGTACGCCTGCTCATACAATTAAAACCTTCGGCGTAGTAAACCGCTACAATCTGCAGGAAGAGTTTCCTGCTCTGACTCTGCGACCTACAGCGATTAAGACTGCTGTAGACGAAATTCTTTGGATATGGCAAAGAAAATCCAACAATATCAAGGATTTGAAGGGACATATCTGGGATGAATGGGCCGACGAAAATGGGTCTATCGGCAAAGCCTATGGTTACCAGATGGGTGTTAAATATCAGTTTGCTCAAGGCGAAATGGACCAGGTGGACAATGTGCTTTGGCAACTGAAGAATACTCCTTATTCAAGAAGAATCCTTACCAATATATATAAGTTTGACGATTTAATGGAAATGGGGCTTGAACCTTGTGCTTACAGCATGACTTTTAACGTGACCGGCAACAAACTAAATGCAATTCTGCACCAGCGCTCTCAGGATATTCTGGCAGCGAATAACTGGAATGTTGTTCAGTATGCGGTATTGGTTCATATGTTTGCGCAGGTTTCCGACCTTGAAGTTGGAGAACTGGTTCACGTAATTGCAGATGCTCATATTTATGACAGACATATTCCAATTGTAAAAGAGCTCATCACAAGACCTCAATTCCCTGCACCTAAATTCAAACTTAATCCTGAAATCAAAAATTTCTACGATTTCACAACCGATGATATTATTATTGAAGATTATCAGAAGAACCCTCAGGTTCTCAACATTCCTATTGCGATTTAAGAGGTATATATAATGAAGCTAATTGTAGCAGCAGACAAAAATTGGGGAATCGGCAAGGATAACGACTTACTTTGCCATCTGCCGGGAGACCTGAAATATTTCAAAGAAAAGACCATGGGCAAGACTGTCATTATGGGTCGAAAGACTCTGGAAAGCCTTCCCGGAGGCAAACCGCTTCCGAAAAGAACCAATGTGGTAATAACACGTGATTCCGGTTTTGCCAAAGACGGTTGTCAGGTGGTTCACAGCATTGAAGAAGCGGTACAAAAATACGGAGAAGAAGATGCTATGGTAATGGGCGGTGCAGAGATTTACACTCAGCTTTTGGAACACTGCGATACATGCTACATTACAGAAATCGACAAGGAATTTGATGCGGATAAATTCATTCCGAACTTAATGGAACACCCGCACTTCAAGAAAGTTTGGGAAAGCGAGCCACAGGAAGAAAACGGCATCACTTATCGTTTCACAGAATATAAGAGGATAGATAATGAGTAAGAGAGATAATAAGAGACTTCAAAGCCAGCCTGCAGGCGGCAAAAATAAACGTTCGTCAAAGTTCGGGCAAGCGACCAAACCGTCAAGACCTGCGAAATCTGCAGAAAGCAGAACGCGCAATGAACGCCCTAGAGATTACGGTTTTGAAGAAAAGAACGAAAATGTAATAATCGGAAGAAATCCTGTAATGGAAGCTCTCAAGAGCGGCAGAGAAATTGACAAACTGTTGGTGAGCGGAGCGGCGGAAGGTTCTTTATTAAAGATTCTTGCCCTTGCTAAAGACAAAGGTCTGCCTGTGATGAAAGTGGAAAAGACTGTACTGGACAGACTTTCAGCCGGCGGATCACATCAAGGTGTGGCAGCTTACGCCAGCGCCTATGATTACAAAGAAATTGAAGACATCTTGAAGAAAGCTGAAAAATCAGGAGAAGAACCTTTCGTAATTGTTTTAGATAATTTGGAAGATCCGCACAACCTGGGTGCAATCATGCGTACCGCGGAATGTGCAGGAGCTCACGGCGTGATTATTCCGAAGAGAAATGCTTGCGGCCTCACAGAAACTGTAGCAAAGACTTCTGCAGGTGCTATCGAATATGTTCCATGCGTGAGAGTAACAAACATCGTAAGAACCATCGAGGAACTGAAAGAAATGGGCTTTTGGATTGCTGCCTGTGATATGGGCGGACAGGAATACTACAAAGCTGACCTGAAAGGCAAGCTGGCAGTGGTAATCGGCAGTGAGGGCGCGGGAATCAGCAAACTGGTTAAAGAAAACTGCGATTTTACTGTTTCAATGCCGATGGTGGGAAGAATTACCTCTCTCAACGCATCAAATGCAGCGGCAGTACTCATGTACGAAGTGAGAAGACAAAGAGATGGACAAAAACAATTATAACGTTTTTACAGATGAAGAAATGGTAAGGATGGCGCAGGAAGGAAGCAGTACTGCGGCAGAGCATCTTATTGAAAAATATAAGGAACTCGCAAAAATCAAGTCTGCTAAGTACTACATTATCGGCGGAGACAAAGAAGATGTGGTTCAGGAAGGTATGATTGGGATTTTTAAGGCTATAAGAGAGTTCGACGAGTCAAAAGAGGCTTCTTTTAAGACCTTCGCCGAAATCTGTATTAACAGACAAATCATATCGGCTATCCGAAAAGCCAACCTGCAAAAGCACCAGATTCTTAATGAGTCCGTATCTTTGAATCAGGAACAAAATCCTGCTGAAGATGCTGCAACCCTGGAAGAAATGATTTGCTCAAAAAACGACAATCCTGAAAGCTTGATGCTTATGCAGGAAATTGTTGAGTACTTGAGAAGTGACAACGACAAGCTTTTTAGCCCACTTGAAAAAAAGGTTTTGGACAAGATGCTCCAAGGTAAGAAATATAGGGAAATTGCGGCAGATCTTGAGAAGTCCGATAAGTCTATAGATAATGCCATTCAAAGAATCAAAAAGAAGATTTACGGATATCTGGGATATTGACAAATATGTAAACATATAGTAGGATAAGTTTTGCAAATCACGCAAGACGTATCCATATGCTACTGTAGCTCAGTCGGTAGAGCGCATCCTTGGTAAGGATGAGGTTCGGCAGTTCAAGTCTGCTCAGTAGCTCCAAAAAGCAAAGGCCTTCATAAGAAGGTGTTTGCTTTTTTGTTTTTGTAATTATTGAAAGAAAAAATTGCTTGTGCTAGAATTATAATGACGGCATTTGTGCTGCAAAGCACGTACTTTGGAGGTAAAAATGAGCATTACAAAAGATATTAAATACGTAGGTGTAAACGACCACGAAATAGACCTTTTTGAAGGACAATATATAGTACCTAATGGTATGGCATACAACTCATACGCTGTAATAGACGAAAAGATTGCAATAATGGACTCGGTGGACAGACGTTTTACAGATGAATGGTTTGATAATATTGATAAAACATTGGGAGACAGAAAGCCTGATTATCTGGTGGTTCAGCATATGGAACCGGACCATTCAAGCAGCATCGCAAGATTTATGGAAAACTATCCTGATGCAAAGCTTGTATCATCGGCATTGGCATTCAAGATGATAAAGAACTTTTTCGGCACTGATTTTTCTGAAAGAAAAATTGTAATAAAAGAGGGCGATAAGCTTAATCTTGGAAGTCATGAACTGAGTTTTGTAGCGGCACCAATGGTGCACTGGCCTGAAGTTATGATGACTTATGACATCAAAGATAAAGTTCTTTTCTCTGCTGACGGCTTCGGAAAGTTTGGGGCTCTGGATATCGAAGAAGACTGGGCGTGCGAAGCAAGACGCTATTATATTGGAATTGTAGGAAAATACGGACAGCAGGTTCAGGCGCTCCTCAAGAAGGCTGCAGATTTAGATATTCAGAAGATTTGTCCGCTCCACGGACCTGTTCTCTCAGAAAATCTGGAATATTATCTGAATCTATATAAAATTTGGTCAAGCTACGGAATAGAAGAGGACGGCATCGTGATTGCATATACTTCCGTGTATGGAAACACAAAGCAGGCTGTTTACAAGTTGGCTGAAATACTTGAAGCTAACGGCCAGAAGGTTGTTGTTAACGACCTGGCAAGATGCGATTGGGCAGAAGCTGTTGAGGATGCTTTCCGTTATGGTAAGCTGGTGCTGGCGACAACTACATATAACGGCGAAATCTTCCCGTTTATGAAACAGTACATCGACCACCTGACAGAAAGAAACTTCAGCAACAGATTTGTTGCTTTTATTGAAAACGGAAGTTGGGCGCCTCAGGCAGCAAGAATTATGAAGTGTATGCTGGGTGAGTGCGACAATCTGACTTTTGCTGAATCAGGTGTAAAGATTTTATCCGCTATCGACGAAACTAATATCAAGGAACTGGAAGCTCTTGCTGAAGAACTCTGCAAGCCTTTTGACGGTAAGAAGGCAGAAACAGAGTGTCCAACAGCAAAGAAAAAGTTTGTCTGCAAGATCTGTGGATACGTTCACGAAGCTGATGAACTTGAAAATGACTTCAAATGCCCTATTTGCAAACGCGGCGCAGAAGACTTTGAAGAAGTCAAAGAAGAAACTCCGAAGAAAAAGTTCGTCTGCAAAATATGCGGATATGTGCATGAAGCCGCTGAACTTGAAGAAGATTTCAAATGTCCGATTTGCAAACGCGGCGCAGATGATTTTGAAGAAAGCAAGTAGTTTAGTGAAAAGGGATGAAGATTGAAAAATCAACATCGCATTTGTCACAAACTTATTAAATTGTCCTTGCAAAACCCTTCAAATATGGTAAAATTATATAGATAGGTTTGTGCAAAACCCAAAGTGGATTTGGGGACGCCCGAGTCCACACTTCCAAAAAATAACGTTATATAATTAGGAGGATTGATAACCATGGCAAAAGCTAAATTTGAAAGAACAAAACCGCATATTAACATCGGTACAATCGGTCACGTAGACCACGGTAAGACAACTCTTACAGCAGCTATCACAAAGACACTGTTTGAAAGATACGGACTGGGCCAGAAGGTAGACTTCGAAAACATCGACAAGGCACCAGAAGAAAGAGAAAGAGGTATCACAATTTCTACAGCACACGTAGAATATGAAACACCAAA
>JAFSHN010000005.1 GCA_017440275.1 Bacillota bacterium
CGGTACACTTACATCCAACTTCTTCCCATGGAACACTTGCGGTGCTACAATGAGAACATTCCTTCAGGTTGGTTCCGGATACATTCCATTTGCAATCCTTAACTGGCTGAACCCACTCGTTTCAATCTTCTACGGATTCACTGGTATTTCAATGGTTAAGATGACTGACGAAGAATATGCTAGAATTCTTGAAGAAAGAGAAGCTGAAAAGGCTGCTGCATTAAAGGCTATGGAAGCTTAATAGCGGTCCACACAAAACACAATTTAATAAATAAGAATTCACAGAAAAAGCCCCTGGATAATTCCAGGGGCTTTGTTTTGTCTATATGTATTCCGGCCTATCTGTGTTCATGGGTTTTAGTGTCGATTGTAACCTGGCTGACTGCATCAGAAGGCAGCTGTACCAGTTTGCGAAGCTCATTGAGACGGTCACCGTTCATTGCCGGCACGCCTTTGAGCCTATAAGTAATTCCCAGCTTTCCATATTTGTCAACAGCCATAGTATGATAACCGAGCAGCTCAACTTTATCTACATGCTTGATTCGTCTGATGAATTCATTGAGAGCGAGAATATCTTCTTCTGTATCATTGATATCCGGAACAACAACATTCCTTATCCACACATGTTTGTCATAGCCATTGATTACGTCAATAATATCAAACAGTGTTTCCTGCTCTCTTGCAGTAATAATCTTAAAACGCTCAGGGTCCGGATGTTTAATGTCCAGAAGCACCAGATCGCACTCTGCAATTGCCGGTTCGCTGAAAGCATCAATATATGTACCGCTGGTATCAATGGCACAATTGATACCTTTTTCATGGAGCGCTTTGATTGCTTCAATCAGGAATTCCCCCTGCATCAGAGGTTCCCCTCCACTGAATGTGACGCCGCCTTTTGAACCATAATAAGGCATGCCTCTTACAGCCCAGTGAACAATTTCATCAATATCGATATCTCTTTCACCACCATCAAGATTCCAGGAATCAGGATTATGGCAGTAAAGACATCTTGCAGGGCATCCCTGCATAAAGAAAACCGTTCTTATACCAGGTCCGTCTACAGCTCCGAAAGTTTCAATCGAATGTATTCTTCCTTTCATTGCGGCCTCCTTTCTCTCTATATAAAGGCACGGGGTGCCTGCAAACTGCAGACGCCCCGCTGAATTTTGTTTTATACACCCTGGTGGAATGTTCTTGCGATAACTTCCTTCTGGTGGTTCTTGGATAAAGCGTTGAATCTTACAGCATATCCGGATACTCTTACTGTTAAGTTAGGGTATTTTTCAGGATTTTCGTAAGCATCTTCAAGCAGACCTCTGTTAAGAACGTTTACATTAAGGTGGTGTGCACCTCTGTTAAAGTAACCGCTTAATAAGCCAACTAATGTTTCAATCTGAGATTCTCTTTCCTTACCTAAAGCTTCAGGAGTAATGGAGAATGTGTTAGAAACACCGTCCTGGCAAGTATCCCAGTCAATCTTGGATACGGAGTTAAGAGAAGCGATAGCACCGTGCTTATCTCTTTCGTGCATTGGGTTAGCACCTGGAGCAAATGGAGTGCCGGCTCTTCTTCCGTCAGGAGTGTTACCAGTCTTCTTACCGTACATTACGTTGGAAGTGATAGTTAATACTGATAAAGTATGAACTGAATTTCTGTATGTAGGGTGTTTTCTTAATTCTTCGATAGTTCTTTCAGAAATTGCAACTGCGATGTTGTCTACTCTGTCATCATCGTTGCCGTACTTATTGAAGTCTCCTTCAGTTCTGAATTCAACGATTACGCCGATTTCGTCTCTGATAGGGTAAACCTTCGCATACTTGATAGCAGACAGGGAGTCAGCAGCTACAGAGAAACCTGCAACACCGAATGCCATAAGTCTCTTGAGTTCGGAGTTAAGGAATGCGAACTGAGATCTTTCGAAGTCATACTTGTCGTGCATGAAGTGGATGATATTCATGATGTTTACATAGAGTTCCATTAACCATTCAAGGTAAATGTTGAATCTTCTCCATGCGTCTTCGTAATCGATAGGGCCGTCACCAACTGGTTCCATCTGAGGACCAACATGTTCGCCTGTTCTTTCGTCGATACCACCGTTAAGACCTAATAATAAGATCTTGGCAAGGTTACATCTTGCACCGAAGAACTGAATCTGCTGACCCATCTGGATAGCGGATACGCAGCATGCGATGGAGTAGTCTTCACCGTATGTAGGTCTCATCTTGTCGTCATTTTCGTACTGGATGGAGTCTGTATCGATGGAGCACTTAGCACAGAATCTCTTGAAAGGTTCAGGAAGTTTTTCTGACCATAAAACAGTAAGGTTTGGTTCTGGAGCAGGACCTAAGTTGTAAAGTGTCTGTAAGAATCTGTAGGAGTTCTTAGTAACTTTATGTCTGCCGTCCATACCAACGCCGCCGATACCTTCTGTAATCCACATTGGGTCTCCGCCGAATAATTCGTTATATTCGTTAGTTCTTAAGTGTCTTGCTACTCTTAACTTTAAGATGTAGTCGTCGATGAATTCCTGAATCTGTTCTTCTGTATAAACACCGTTTGCAAGGTCTCTTTCAGCATAGATGTCGATGAAAGTGGAAGTTCTGCCCACGGACATAGCTGCACCGTTTTCTTCCTTGATACCAGCAAGGTATGCAAAGTAAGTCCACTGAATAGCTTCCTTAACGTCCTTTGCAGGTCCGGAAATATCATAGCCGTACTGCTGAGCCATCTTTTTAACTTCCTTAAGAGCTTCAATCTGATTGAAAACTTCTTCAGCAGTTCTGATGTTTTCTTCGCTCATAACATGTCTGGAAGCGATCATTTCGTGATCTTTCTTCTTTTCTTCGATTAAGTAGTCGATGCCGTAAAGAGCAGCTCTTCTGTAGTCGCCGATAATTCTTCCGCGGCCGTAAGCATCAGGTAAACCAGTGATGAAACCAAGGTGTCTTACCTGCTTCATTTCCTTGGAGTAAGCTTTGAATACGCCATCGTTGTGTGTAGTCACATAATCAAAAATTCTGTCGATTTCTTCAGGTAAAGATTCGCCGTATTCAGCCAGCTCTTCTCTTACCATCTTGATGCCGCCGAACGGGCAGATACCTCTCTTGAGTGGTTCGTCTGTCTGAAGACCAACGATAATATCCTTGCCAGGAACAATATAGCCAGGACCAAAAGCATTGATTCTCATGATTCTGCTGGAATCAACCTTTAAAGTACCGCCTGCTTTTCTTTCTGCAACAAGTAATTCCTGAACTTTTTCAAAACATTCTTTAGTTCTTTCTGTAGGGCCTGCGAGGAAAGTGTCATCTCCGTCGTAAGGCTTGTAGTTTAATCTGATAAATTCATCAACATCCACGGTTTCTGTCCATGAACCCTGGACAAAACCTTCCCATTCTTTTCTCATAAAGCGTTATCCTCCTGAATATTTGTTTAAATAAAGTAAACTGTTTGAAACTGTATAATGTATACAAGATGCCTCTAAAAAAATAGGCCTCTGTGGTCATAATCCGGCTTTTTGCCTTACTTATAATATACCCTACATACCGTTTGTGTCAAACACTTTTATACACTTTTTTTGCACTTTTTTTCGTACATCGAAATCACTGTAACCGTCTGTTTTCAACAATTACAGCATTTTCAACATTTTGCATGACAAAGTTAATTTTATAACAATTTCTTTCATATTTTATGCACGTTTAAACAATACTAAATCCAGGAGAAAAAATAAAATGGATAATATATTTTTAGATCTGACAACTGCATTGATTAATCTTATCAGGCCTCTTTTCTCAGCTTTTTCGCCTCTTATTACCGGGCTGATAATAGCATATCTTCTCAATCCGGTTGTCAGCTGGTTTGAAAAAAGATTGCACAGCCGCGGGTTTTCCATACTGATTACTTATATACTGTCTGCATTATCAGTTACTGCAATTCTCTGCGGATTTGTAATCCTCATCATCGGAGCCCTTCCTCAGGGCGGCATCAATACAACGCTCCATCTTATCAGAAAATATTTTGCCGACGCTATGGCCGCGGTGGCAGACTTTGTTTCCGGTTATATTCCGCAGCTGAGTCCTGATTTGCCTCAGGATGCCCTTCTCAAGCTGCAGGAATGGCTTTCAGACAGGTTTTCTTTAGGCTCGGTGATGCAGACTGTAACAGCCGTCACAGGAGGTCTGATCAGTTTTTTCATCGGTATTGTCGCTTCCATTTATCTGCTCAAAGATAAAGATTTTTTTATACGGCTCTGGGAAAAGTTTCTTGTGTTGGTTCTGCCCCAACGTATCCACGGCGTTGTAAGGGAAGTTACGGAGCAGATAAACAGCATAACCACGACTTTTATAAAAGGTGCTCTGGTGGACAGTATTATTGTTGCTTTTCTGTCGTCGGCTGCACTCACTGTTATCGGAATGGATTTTGCAGTAGTTATCGGCATACTTGCAGGAATTCTGAATATAATTCCCTATTTCGGTCCTTTCATAAGCATGGTTCCTGCTTTTCTGGCCGCACTTATTTCCGGAGGCCCTGTCCGCGCCATATCAGCCGCCGCAGCTCTTTTTATAGTGCAGCAGCTGGACTCTAACTATATTTACCCTAAAATCGTCGGGTCCACCACCGGGCTTCACCCGCTTTTTGTTTTACTTTCAGTAAGCGTTTCCGGTTATTTCTGGGGAATTGCAGGAATGCTGCTTGCTGTTCCTGCTGCCGGAATTCTGCAGGTTCTTATCTCTCGCTGGGCATACAGCAAAAACTGAAAAACCGCCGGGATGTGCGCTTGCCCGACGGTTTTTCAATTATCTATAGCGAGTTCTTACGTATTTTCTTATATTACTATCAGCTGCTGATTTGCAGTCATTATACACAATATCCCTCTGATTAAGTTTAATACCGCACGAAATGCTCATTTCAGAGAACGAATGGCAAACCAATACGATTGAAACCTGTTTTTTAAAGTGCTATACTTAATTATATAAAATAGTTAAGGAGGCTGGTTACATGTTTAGAATAGCAATCTGCGATGATGAACCTGTTTTTTCATCACAAATAGAAGCAATACTGAATCATTGGCCATCAAAACCCGCCGACCTTACTGCTGAATCCTTTTCAAACGGTGATGCTTTGATAACAGCTCATACAGAATCTCCCTTTGATATTATTCTCCTCGATGTAATGATGCCTTTTGTAAACGGTATTGAAACCGCGAGAGAAATACGCAGACATGATAAAAATGTAAAGATTGTATTCCTTACGTCATCACCGGAATTTGCAGTGGATTCCTACACAGTAAAGGCAAATAATTACCTGCTTAAACCTGTCGACCCATTTAACCTTTTCCAATGTCTGGATGAATTATATGGTGAGGTTCACCGTATTCTTCCTTATATAAATGTAAAGATTCCTCATGCTGTCCGCAAAATCAATCTGGCAGAAATAGAATATGTAGAGGCTCAGAAGCGTCATGTTGTTTTCGTACTCAACGATGGCAGTAAACTGGAATCAACCGAACCATTTTATACTTATGAAGAAAAACTTTCTGTGGAACTAGGCTTTTTCAAATGTCACAGGAGCTATATCGTAAATATCAACATGATTAATGCGTACACTGCCAAGGAAGTTCAGATGCATTCAGGATGCCTCATCCCTATTTCAAGAAGTTGCCACAAAGAATTTGAAGATGCGTATTTTTCAGTCATATTCGGGAAAGCAGGTGAAGACCGTTGATTGATACAATTCTCTACTTTATATATTATACAGGCGTTCTGGCGTTCGGAATTCTGCTTACTTTTGCCTTTTCCGACATACAGTTTTCAAAAAAGAACGTTCTGATCAGTGCGGCAATTTTTGCCGGCTGTGGTCTGGCACTGTTACTCGCATATATACTGATGCAGGAATCCGAAGTATGGAAGATATATCCTGTAATAGTCCACATCCCTCTCGCTCTGGTTCTGTATTTTTACTACAGAAAACCACTTGTAACTGTTTTCGCTTCAGTATGTACAGCTTACATGTGCTGCCAGCTTCCGAAATGGGTTGGAATATTATGCGAAGCGCTTACCGGAAGTTATGCTGTCAGCAAACTTCTCAGAACAATTACTCTTTTCATTGTAGGCTATATATTAATACGTTGGTTTGCACATTATATATCCGAAATCTTTTCAAAAGAGCCTAAAAATGTTCTGATTTTCAGCAGTGTCCCTATGGTATATTATATCTTTGATTATTCCATGGGCGTTTACACACAGCTTATGCCTGCTGAAAACCTTGTGGCAATAGAATTTATGCCATTTTTCCTCTGCATAGTATTCTTCGTTTTCTGCACTATTTACTATAAAGAAGTTGAGCAGAAGGCAATTGCTGTTCAGAAAGAAAATATTATCCGCATAGCACTCGAGCAGCAGAAAAAAGAAGTTGATGCGGTGAAGCGCAGTGAAAAAGAAATCCGGATTATGCGCCATGATATGCGCCATTTCCTGGATATCCTTTCACTCTCCCTCAGTGAAAACGATATTGAATCATCCAAAAGAATCATAGAAAATTTAAAAACCACAACAGATTCCACGATTCTCCAGCATTACTGCAATAGTGAAATGATTAATTATATAATTTCTTCCTATGTTTCAAAATGCGAAGAACTGGATGTGGAGCTTGAGACGACCGTTGAACTGGATGATCTTGAGTTAGACGAAATACTTTTTTCATCAATTCTTTCCAACGCCCTGGATAACGCGCTAAATGCCGTTAAAAATCTTGATGAAGAAAGACGTTTTATAAAATTTATGCTTAAATCTTCAGGAGACAAAATACTCCTTTCAGTAAAAAATCCTTATGAACATGAGCCACGCATAATAGGAGGCATGCCTGTTTCTGACAGAGCCGGACACGGGTACGGCACCCAGAGCATACGTTTCCTGACTGAAAAGGCCGGAGGCAACTGCCAGTTTTCCATACAGGACCATTTATTTACACTACGTGTAGTAATATAATATATACATAAAAAAGGCAGCAGAGAAAAATTCTCATACTGCCTTTATTATTTTTGTCTTCATAGATTGCTGAGGATATATTATGCCGGAACTTCCTGCTTAACGATTTCAGCGGAAACACCATATTCTTCTTTCATCTTACCCAGTGCAATATAATGTGGCTGCGTTGTATGTACCTGAAGCGCCTCAGCAGATTCCCACTGTTCAAAGAGGAATAACTTACTGTCATCATCTGCAGGGTAGTAATAGCTGTAACGGATATTTCCGTTTTCTGCGCGGCACTTTTCGCCTACCTGGTTTTCAACAATAGCGCCATAAAAAGCATCTCTTGTTTCCTTGTCTTTTAAAATGTAAGTTACAAATACGTTAATCATTTTACTACCTCCTTGTGGTTTATATTAATATTTTAACAATCTCACAAAAAAATGCAAGTTTTTTATATAATTTTTTGTGAATTTTCACCATTTACCTCTTGTTTTTTTGTGCAAAGGGGTATATAATGTGTTCATCGTTCATAATTATTATTCATTATCAATAATATTTATGCACACTTTGTATATTAAACCTGACGGAGGAAATAAAAATGGCAAAAATGAAAATCGTCCTGGCTTATTCAGGCGGACTGGACACATCAATTATTTTAACCTGGCTTAAAGAAACTTACGACTGCGAAGTAATTGCTGTATGCTGCAATGCAGGCCAGAAGGAAGATTTCGATGCAATCGAACAGAAAGCTTACCACACAGGAGCATCCAAATCTTACATCGTTGACATTCAGAAAGAATTTGTAGAAGACTACATCTGGCCGGTACTGAAGGCTGGCGCTATCTATGAAAACGCATACCTTCTCGGCACATCTATGGCAAGACCTTTAATGGCGAAGAAGCTTGTTGAAATAGCTGAAGCTGAAGGTGCTTTCTATATCTGCCACGGATGTACTGGTAAGGGTAATGACCAGGTACGTTTTGAAACTACAATCAAGGCTCTCAATCCTGCTATCAAGATTATTGCTCCTTGGAGAATGTGGGATTTCCATTCACGTGAAGACCTTATTGAATATGCAAAGAGCCACAACATTCCTATCGCTCAGAGCGTAGAAAAGATTTACTCCAGAGACGAAAACATCTGGCACATCAGCCATGAAGGCGGCAATCTGGAAAATCCTTGGAATGAACATAAAAAAGACATTCATGTACTCAGCCATGATATTGAAGACACTCCTGATTATTCAGAATATATCGATATCGATTTCGAACAGGGCATTCCTGTAGGCCTTAACGGCGAAAAGATGGACGCAGTTTCATTACTTAACAAACTTAATGAACTGGGCTCCAAACATGGTATAGGTACTATCGACATCATCGAAAACCGTCTCGTTGGTATGAAGTCCAGAGGCGTGTACGAAACTCCTGGCGGAACAATCCTTTACAACGCTCACATCGCTCTCGAAAGACTTATTCTCGACAGAGATACTATGCAGTATAAGAACATTGTAGCCCAGAAGTTCTCACAGATGATTTACGACGGTCTCTGGTTCACTCCTCTGAGAAATGCCATCTCAGCCTTC
>JAFSHN010000068.1 GCA_017440275.1 Bacillota bacterium
AACGGCAAATTCTCTTACCAATTTTCTTACGAATTCCTGTTCCTTCGTTAGTTGAAAGTTCATTTAAATGCCTCCTTAAATTATTTAATATCGGGGTCCTTTGTGGACTATGCCCGTATTCCTAACTTGTTATTTCGTACTTGGCTCTATCTATATTAAGACAGACCCATAGATATAACAGCATACAATGCTATTAAAACATTTTTTTGTTAAAATTGCAACATGATTTTACATTTTTCTTCTATAATTTTCAGTGATTTTTTCTCTATGCGGCAGACCTGAACTTGCGATATTCCCAAGATGTTTGCTACCTGCTGCTGTGTCATGTCTTTGAAGTATCTTAACAATATCACTTGTCTGTCTCTTTCCGGAAGAGAATCAAGGGCTGCTGTCATATCCATCTTAGTTATAGTCTTGTCTTCATCATCTGTCCACAGGCCGGATTTTTCAAAATCCTCAATATTTTTCACAGCATCCATAGCAGCCAAGGCCTGACTTACTCTATCCGGGGAAAGACCCGTTTCGGACGCGAGTTCTGATAATCTGGGAGACCTGCCTGTTCTGGCGATAAAATCGTTTTCTGCTCTTCGAAGAGCTGCCCCATCACTTTTGAGACTGCGGCTGACTTTAATAATCCCCTGATCTCTGAGCTGAGATTTTATTTCACCGGCAATCATAGGCACTGCATAAGTAGAAAAGGCAAGTCCCCTCTCAGGTTCAAACCGCTGCGCTGCCTTCATTAAACCTATGAATCCTATTTGAATCAGGTCTTCCAATTCTTCATTATAGATATAGGAAAACTTGAGGGCCACAGTTTTAACAAGTCCGGTATGGGATTCAACCATTTCCTCCATCGTTTTTCCACTTTTAAAATCCATAATATGTATCCAATTTTTTAATCATAGTCACAGTAGTTCCCTGCCCCGGCTTGGAATCCACTTTGAGCCTGTCGGTAAAGCTTTCCATTACGGTAAATCCCATTCCTGAGCGGTTTTGATCCGTATCTGTTGTGAACAATGGTTCCATTGCCTTTGAAATATCTTCGATTCCACAGCCTTTGTCCATAACTTTTATCATTATGGTACCTGCAGATACAGTCGCAAACTCCATCGTAACGGTTTTCTTCACATCCTCTGTATGTTCACCGCCATATCCGTGAAGTGCCGCATTGCTGAAAGCTTCCGACACCGCTGTTTTCACTTCAGTAAGTTCATCTAAAGTTGGATCGAACTGCGACACATAGGCTGCTGCTATAGCCCTGGCAAGTCCCTGATTTTCCAAAATTCCTTCCATTTGTACTTTTAGTTCTTTTTCCATTATGAAACTTCCTTTCTATCAAATCCTTCTATCGCTTCTTCTCTGGTACCGTAATAATCAATAATTGAGAAAACACCTGCCATATTCAGAATATTGCGAATGGTCTTGGAGCAACCGACGATTGCCATATTACAGCTGTTCTCGCCCATCTTTCTGTAACGACCGAGGACCATTCCGATGCCAGAGCTATCCATAAAGGAAACTTTTGAAAAGTCCATCACCAAATTTTTGGTCATATAATTGTCCATAGCTGTATCAATTTTCACTCTGGTCTTTTCTGCTGCATGATGGTCCAATTCCCCAAAAAATTCTACTATGAGTGTATTACCTATCACATCAAAAATAATCTCCACTTTAAAATTCCTCCTTTTCTATCTATACAATGTATTTGGACACATCTTAATTATACGCTCAGGTTCATCGGCTTGTCTTTAAGAGAGATGGTCGAAGAACCACTAGTTTTGTCGTCGGCATAGTTTTAGGTATAATTTAAGTATACAAAAAGGCCCCGAGTTTCCTCGGAGCCTTCGCCCATATTTTTCAGAGATTATTTAAGTTTTGCAACCATTTCGCCGGCCTTAACCTGCTGTCCTGCGGATACGTAAATCTTTTCTACTATACCTGCAGATTTAGCTAGGATGTTTGTTTCCATCTTCATCGCTTCGATTACCGCTATTGGCTGATTTTCTGCAACAGTTTCTCCTTCGCTTACGAGCACCTTGATGATGTTACCAGGAATGTTCGCACCGATTTCCATTGGATCATCTTCGTTAGCATACAGACATGAGTTGGATGAGTTAACCTTAATGTCATTATCCTTAATCTTGATGATTCTACGGTTACCGTCAACTTCGAAGACAGCTTCTCTGTTTCCTTCATGGTCAACAGGTCTTACTTCGTGGAGCTTAACCATCATAACCTTACCTTCGCCCAGCTTAACTTCGCAAGTTTCACCTTCCTGTAAGCTGTGGAAGAAGATATCGGAACCCATATATCTGAAGTCACCGTCTTTTCTGATGCTCTTGATATAATCTTCAAATACCTTTGGATAAATAGCATAGCTGATAACTTCTCTGTCTGTACCTTCTAATTCTAATTCTTCCTGTAAGTATTTTCTGATACCATCGAAATCTTCAGGTGGAAGGAGTTCACCAGGTCTGCAAGTGATTGCAGGCTTATCCTTGAGAACTAACTTCTGAAGTTTTTCAGGGAATCCGCCGTGTGGCTGACCCATCATACCTTCAAAGTATGAAACTATGGAGTCTGGGAAGTCGATTCCTGCAGCTTTTTCGTAAATGTTTTCAGGAGTCAGGTCATTCTGAACCATGAAGATGGCCATATCACCTACTGCCTTTGAGGAAGGTGTTACCTTAACGATGTCACCTAACATTTCATTTACTGTCTTGTACATATCCTTAACTTCGTTGAACTTGTGTCCGAGACCGAAGCTTTCAACCTGTGGCTTTAAGTTGGAGTACTGGCCGCCAGGAATTTCGTACTTGTAAATTTCTGCAGAGGATGTTACCAGTTCGGATTCGAAACCTGCATATACAGGTCTTACATCTCTCCAGTATTCGGAAATCTTCTGAATCTTGTCAGGGTCAATTCCTGTATCTCTGTCGGAATGCTGCAGCGCTGCAACGATGGAGTTAAGTGCAGGCTGTGAAGTCAGTCCGGACATGGAGTTGAATGCTGCGTCAACGATATCAACGCCTGCTTCAGCTGCCATCAGGCAAGTAGCAACGCCGTTACCGGAAGTATCATGAGTATGCAGGTGGATAGGAATTCCGATTTCCTGCTTCAGAGTGGATACCAGCTTATGCGCAGCCATTGGCTTTAAGAGACCGGACATATCCTTGATACCCAGGATGTGAGCACCTCTCTTTTCCAGTTCTTTAGCCATTTCAACATAGTATTTGAGGTTGTATTTAGTTCTTGATTCGTCAAGAATATCTCCTGTGTAGCACAGACATGCTTCTGCAATCTTACCCTGGTTGAGAGTTTCATCCAGTGCAACGCTCATGCCTTCCAGCCAGTTGAGGGAGTCGAAGATTCTGAATACATCAATACCGGAATCTGCTGCTTCCTTAACAAACTTACGGATTACGTTGTCAGGATAGTTCTTGTATCCTACTGCGTTAGCACCTCTTATGAGCATCTGGAAGAGCACGTTAGGCATCTTCTGTCTCAGAGTGTCTAATCTTTCCCATGGAGATTCTTTGAGGAATCTGAACGCTGTATCAAATGTAGCACCGCCCCACATTTCTACGGAGAAGAGGTCCTGACCGTAAACCGCTACTGCAGGAGCGATTTTTTCCATATCTACAGTTCTTACTCTTGTAGCCATCAGTGACTGCTGAGCATCACGCATTGTTGTATCTGTGATGAGCAGTTTCTTCTGATCCTTAACCCAATCAGCAACAGCCTTAGGACCCTGTGCATCCAGGAGCTGCTTAGTTCCGGACAGACTCTTGATTTCTTCGGATTTGAACTTAGGGAAAATAGGAACGTTGAACTGAGGCTTCTTGCCTTTAGTTTCATTGACGAACTTATTGCCCAGATATTCAATAACCTTAAGTTCTGTATCCTGTACCTTGTTGATATTGAGCAGGTCAGGAGTATTTGCGATAAATCCTGTGTCGCACATTCCTGCTGCAAATGTAGGGTGGTTAAGAACGTTCAGCATGAACGGAATATTTGTCTTAACGCCCTTGATAGTTGTTTCACGCAGTGCTCTTGCAGCTTTTCTTCTAGTATCTTCGAAAGTTCTGCTGAAAGCAGTAATCTTTACAAGTAAGCTGTCATAGTAAGGTGTGATTTCGGAACCTTCGAAACCGTTACCACCGTCAAGACGGATACCAAGACCGCCCGGTGAACGGTAGTTTTCAATAACGCCTGTATCAGGCATAAAGCCGTTTGAAGGGTCTTCTGTAGTTACACGGCACTGGATTGCATGACCTGTAACCTTGATGGATTCCTGATTAGGAATTGCGATTTCTTCAGAATCGAGTGTATATCCCTGTGCAACCAGAATCTGGGCTGCAACAATATCCACACCTGTTACGATTTCTGTAACTGTGTGTTCTACCTGGATTCTTGGGTTCATTTCAATGAAGTAGTGATTTCCGTGTTTGTCAACAAGGAATTCTACTGTGCCGGCACTTCTGTAGTCAACCGCCTTAGCAATCTTGAGAGCGTCGTTGCAGATTGCCTGTCTCTGTTCTTCAGAAAGGCATAATGCAGGTGTAAATTCAATAACCTTCTGATGTCTTCTCTGAATAGAGCAGTCTCTTTCGTACAGGTGTACGATATTGCCGTATTTATCTCCGAGGATCTGAACTTCAATATGTTTAGGTCCTTCTAAGTACTTTTCAATAAAGATGTCATCGATACCAAAAGCTTTTTCCGCTTCACTTCTGGCACTTCTGAACTGTGGTAATAATTCTTCAGCGTTGTTAACAATTCTCATACCTCTTCCGCCGCCGCCTGCTGCTGCTTTAAGCATTACAGGGTATCCGCACTTTTCTGCGAATTCAACAGCTTCTTCTTCGGAAGCAATAGCTTTTTCAACGCCCGGAATTGTAGGAACTCCAACGGAATTAGCCACGATTTTAGACTTAATCTTATCACCTAATCTGTCCATCATTTCAGGTGTAGGTCCGATGAATTCGATACCTGCCTGCTCGCAAGCCTTTGCAAATTCAACGTTTTCAGCCAGGAATCCATAGCCCGGATGAATAGCATCTACGCCTTTAGCAATAGCCAGTGAAATAATTTCGTCGATACTCAGGTAAGCACCTACAGGTGTCTTGCCTTTACCGATCTGATAAGCTTCGTCTGCCTTGGTTCTAAATAAAGCGTGCTTATCTTCTTCAGAGTAAATAGCTACTGTTCTGATACCTAATTCATGACATGCTCTGAATACTCTGATAGCGATTTCGCCTCTGTTAGCAACCAATACTCTTTTGAATTTTTTAATTTCTCCCATACTCTTCTCCCTAAAAAATTACTTTATCACGCGAACGTCCATCTGCGGATGCGGTATTGTTATATTTGCTTCGTCAAACGCTAACTTAACCTGCTCTGCCAGGTAATACTTGACGTCGTAGTACACAGCAGTTTCGCACCAAACTTTGAGGGTCAAATTAATTCGGCCTTCATCGTAGTTTGATACACCCACAACAGGCGGTGGGTCCAACAATACATCCGGACAATTCTCTGCCACTGCAAGCAGGACGTCTTTAGCTTGGGCCATGTCCGAATCGTAGTGAATTCCGATTTTGAAATCTACTCTTCTTATCTCTTCCTGTGAGTAGTTCACAATTACGGAGGTGGTAATGGTACCGTTTGGTACAGTCACAACTTTGTTGTCAAAAGTCTTAATGGTAGTGACAAACAAATCAATGCTTTCGACTTGACCATTGATACCGGCCACATCTATTTCGTCGCCTTTTTTAAAAGGCTTGTTGGCAAGAATTAATATACCGCCGGCTATATTGCCCAGACCATCTTTTAATGCCAGGGCTATAGCGGCGCCTGCCGCACCGAGGGCTGCCACAAGAGGAGCTGTCGGTACTTTCATATATCCTAATAATACCACAGCAAGGATAATCCAAAGCATTGTTTTTGCAACATTAACAATAAATTTATGCATAGATTCATCCAAAGTGGTTTTTTTCAGGGTTTTTCTAAGAATTATCAGAATAACCTTTATGAGAATTACACCTACGATTACAATAGCCGCTGCACCAAAAGCAAGGCCCATATATTGGCCAATATTTTTTGTAATGTCAGGCATAAGCATCCCTCCAATCCTTTAATTCTTCTGCTTATTCGTAAACTCTGCCGCTTCTTCTTCTTTCTAATTCTTTGAGCAGTTTCTTACGAATTCTTATATCATCAGGAACGATTTCAACAAGTTCATCGTCATTGATGAATTCAAGAGCTTCTTCCAGCGTAAAGGTTCTTGCCGGTGAAAGTTTTACGGCATCATCGGAACCTGCAGCACGCATATTGGTTGCTTTCTTAGCCTTGCAAGGGTTTACAACCATATCATCGTTTCTGGAGTTCATACCTACAATCATACCTTCGTAAACCTTTGTACCCGGTTCTACAAACATCTGAACTCTTTCTCCGATGGCATTAAGAGCATACGGTGTACAAACACCTTCTTCCTGAGCAATGGCAACTCCATTGACACGCTGAGGAATATCTCCTTTGTGCTCATCGAAGGAGTCAAATCTTCTTACCATAGTACCTTCGCCATGAGTATCATTGATAAACTCACTTCTGTATCCTAAAAGACCTCTTGTAGGTACCAGATACTCAAGTCTTGAATATCCGTTTTCACCTGCCATATGGGTCATAATACCTTTTCTTATATTTAACTTGTTGATTACAGTTCCTGCATATTCGTCAGGTACTGAAATTACAACTTCTTCAATCGGTTCAAGAAGCTGACCGTGATCGCCTTTGTGCATAATTACCTCAGGCTTGGAAACTGCCAGTTCATAACCTTCTCTTCTCATATTTTCAATAAGGATTGAAAGATGAAGTTCCCCTCTGCCGGAAACTTTGAAACAGTCAGTGGAATCGGTTTCTTCTACCAGCAATCCTACGTTTACTTCCAGTTCCTTATTCAATCTTTCTCTGATATGACGGCTTGTAACAAACTTGCCGGACTTACCTGCAAACGGTGACTTATTTACAAGGAAGTTCATACTCAGGGTAGGTTCTTCAATGTGAATCATTTCCATTGGTTCAGGATTTTGTGCATCACAGATTGTTTCGCCGATGGAGATGTCTGAAATACCTGAAACTACCACGATATCGCCGCATTCTGCTTCAGGAACAGCAACTCTCTTGAGTCCTCTGTAAACAAATACCTGATTTACTTTTCTCTGTACAATAGAGCCATCAGCCTTTGCAAGTGCCACTGTCTGGCCTTCTTTGATAGTTCCTTTTGTGATTCTGCCGATTCCCAGTCTGCCGATGTAGTCATCGTAAGCCAATGTGGAAACCTGTAACTGAAGAGGTTCTTCTTTTAAATCAGGATAAGGTGCACAGTGGTCGATTATAGTCTCAAAGAGAGGATTCAAATTGAGACCGCCGTAACCTGCAGGGCTCTTCTTAATTTTTTCTTCCCCTTCGCCTACTACGATTCCGTTGATGTCTTCAGGTTCTCTTACAGCAATTCCCTGACGGGCAATTCCGTAAAGAATCGGGAAGTCAAGCTGTTGGTCGTTTGCCTCAAGATCCATGAAAAGTTCATATACTTCATCGACAACTTCTGCAACTCTTGCATCTTTTTTGTCAAGTTTATTGATAAAGAGAATAGGATTGATTCCCTGCTCCAAAGATTTTTTAAGTACGAATCTTGTCTGCGGCATTGGACCTTCGCTGGAGTCAACTAAAAGAATTACTGTGTCTACAGTCTTCATAATACGTTCAACTTCTGATGAGAAGTCCGCGTGCCCCGGAGTATCAACAATATTGATTTTAACATCGCCGTGCATAACGGAGCAGTTCTTGGAGTAGATGGTGATGCCTCTTTCTCTTTCAATGTCATCACTGTCCATTACACAATCTGCCACTTCTTCATTCGCACGGAAAACGCCGCTTTGGTTAAGAAATGCGTCTACCAAAGTTGACTTTCCGGCATCAACGTGGGCAATTACCGCAATGTTGATAATTTTTTGCTTTTCGCTCATTATATATAAACCTTCTTTCTGTGTGAAAAATGTCAAAACTATTCAAATTATTTTATCATAAGTGTACGATTTTTACAACACCACAGGTTACCTGTTTTTAAATTTACTCACTGCCTTTGTGCTCCCGAACTATCCCTTTTTGAAGGTTTTATTCTGTTTTAGGATAGTTCGCCCGTTTCCGTTATTTGGATTATCCCTTTTGGAAATACATTTCTTTATTACGGGATAGTTTTGACTACTAGCCTATCATTTTTCTTCAAAAACTATCCCTTTTTCTAATCATTTTAGAATTTTAGGATAATTTGACTTCCTTCAGTCCCCAAACTATCCTCATTTTCAAATATTTTTAAATTTCGGGATAATTACAATAAAAATTTTTCTATGATTTTTTTGAGTTCTTCAATGTCATATAAGTCTTCTTCCCAAGTACATATTAGATTCTTGTGTTGAACAAACCCAACAGATCTGTATTTTTTGATTTTTTCTATGTTTTTGTAATAATAGTCCGGACGACTCATCAATCCCATATGCTCCCAGATAACAATTTCACCATTCTTCTTTCTGATAACAAAGTCCGGCCAAAGATACTCTCCATCGCATTCTATCCCACATTCATACCTGAATGGTAAGCCGTATTCGTATAGCATATCCGCAATTATTTTCTCAGACTTTGATCTAACCATTATGCCGCTTTTAGTACGATAAAGCAACTTATCAGGATAAGCAGCATATTTTTCCCACGGTTCTTCAAGCCACTTGCGAGCCAAAGCATCATCTTCTCTGATATCAGCAAGTTTTTCTAAAGTTTTGGTTATACTCAGTTTCTCTTCTTCAATTCTCATAAGCTCTTTCTCCAGCTCACGGCGAAACCGTAGTTTATTTACCAATTCTTTGTTACGTGTAATCCCCTTTTCTTTCCCTTCAAGCCAATGATAATAGTACCTTTTACCGCCCTTTTTTCTTATCTTCAATCTTCCCTTCGGTAAATCCATCAGATAGTCTTCGATAATACTCTTCTCACAAAAAATGTCATTTAATATTGCATTAAGTCTTTTCCTCAAAAGCCCCTCATAATACCTCAAATCCTTTGCACCTCCTTTCTGTAAAATTTTACCATTCACTACAAGCGATCGTCAAGCATATAAATATACTACGAACTTTTGGAGGTGTTTTGATGGCTTCAGTTTTTTTGAGCCCCTCGACTCAGGAATATAATATTTATGTTACAGGTGGCAGCGAGGAGTATTATGCAAATCTCATTACAGATGCTATGGTTCCCTATCTCAGAGCCAGCGGTATTAGTTTTGGGCGAAATGACCCAAGCGGTACGGTTTCTACTTCAATAGCACTGTCAAACGCAGGCAACTATAACCTGCATCTTGCGATTCATTCCAATGCGGCTCCGGAAAATCTTTCCGGGCTGATAAAGGGTCCTGACGTTTATTATTACAGAGACAGCAGCCGCGGAAAAGCTGCAGCAGACATATTTGCCAACAATCTTAAACTAATCTATCCGGACCCATCACTTGTGTCAACGGTTCCAACAACCACGTTGGTGGAGCTGCGCCGCACGAAAGCGCCTGCCGTTTTGGTTGAGGTTGCATATCATGATAATGTTGAAGATGCAAACTGGATTATCAATAATATTGAAGAGATTGCTGAAAATCTTGCCCTTTCCGTTGCCGACTTTTTGGGAGTACCTTTTATTGAGCCGTAAAAAGCGATTCTTCTAGGAGAATCGCCTTTTTTGTGTTAAAATGTGGGGTGAGGTGAAAACTATGAGACAACTTTTTGAAGAAACTTTTGTAAATGATAAACCTATAAAGGCTGTTTTTTCGGCAAAGCGCCGCAAAAGCCTTGAATACAATAAAGTAACCATAAGGCCCGTGATGGCAGGCGGCGAAATCCGCTATCAGGCTGAATATACTTATGACAAGAAGGTTACTCACAACAATATTGCTCAGGCTGACATTGTTGAATTTTGTATGGAATTAATGAATGATTTTAAGCAGGTCAACATCTTTACTAATGCCGAAGATATTCAGATTCTTGCATCCAAGGTGGACAAGCCTCACATCAGCCGTAAAAAAGCGTCTTTAAGCTGTCAGAATTTTGTTCACAACAGAACAAAACAATACGTGATTCCTGATGGAGTTCCTTGCGATTTTCTTATTCGTCTTGGCGTAATGGATAAGGCAGGCAAAGTCATTCCTAAACATTACAGCAAATTCCGTCAGATTAACCGTTACCTTGAAATTGTGGAGGACGTTTTTCCTTACCTGCCTAACAAGGGCAACAAGCCGCTGAAAATCATTGATTTCGGCTGTGGAAAAGCTTATCTGACCTTCGCTATTTATCATTATCTCAAAGTGCTGAAAGGCCGCAATGTGGAAATTATCGGTCTGGATTTAAAGAAAGATGTTATTGAATTCTGCAACAAGGTTGCCGAAGATCTTGGATATAACGAGCTCAAATTCCTGATGGGAGATATTGCCGACTACACCAGCGACAATGCAGATATGGTTGTTACGCTTCATGCTTGTGACACAGCAACTGACTATGCCCTTATGAACGCAGTTGCTTGGGGAACTCAGGTAATTCTCAGCGTTCCTTGCTGCCAACATGAACTTTTCAACCAGATTAAAAACGATGTGCACCAGCCTATGCTCAAACACGGTATTCTCAAAGATCGTCTCACCGAATATCTGACCGACGGTCTCCGCGGACTTAAACTGGAAAGCAAAGGCTACAGCGTGGCTATGATTGAATTCACCAGTCTGGAGCACACTGCTCGAAATATTATGATAAAAGCAGTAAAGCGCCGCAGTGCTGACAGCGAGCTTTGTAAAAAAGCGCAGAAACAGTATGAAGAACTGAGAGATTTTTATCAGGTCAGACCGACAATCGATAAACTTTAATTGATATGGCTAATTGGAATCCATGGCGAGGCTGTAAAAAATGCAGTGAAGGTTGTCTCCACTGCTACATACACAAAGGTGATGCCAAACGTGGCATCAACACCGGCGACATTGTTAAAACCAAAGACTTTTACAAGCCCATTGAAAAACTAAAAAACGGTACCTATAAAATGAAACCGGGAATGGTCTATCTCTGCTTTTCAACGGATTTTCTCATAGAAGAGGCGGATCCGTGGCGCAAAGAGTGCTGGGCTATGATAAAAGAAAGGCAAGACTGCACCTTCCTTTTTCTCACCAAACGCATAGAAAGGTTTGCAGATTGTATCCCCGACGACTGGAGCGACGGCTACGACAACGTGGTAATATGCTGCACCGTAGAAAACCAAAAGAATGCTGACAAGAAACTATCTATATTAAAGACCCTTCCCGCAAAACACAAATGTATCACTGCCCAGCCCCTGCTGGAAAAGATAGATATGGAAGACTATCTCGATGATATAGAGCTTGTAGTTGTGGGCGGAGAATCCGACTATTACGCAAGACCTCTTGACTATGACTGGGTTCTTGATATAAGAGAACAATGCATACGAAATAATGTTTCTTTTGAGTTCAGACAGTGCGGAACACATTTCATCAAAGATGGAAAAAGGTATAAGTTGCCAACAAAGTTGCTATGCAGCCAGGCAAGAAAAGCGGACATAGATTTTACGTTTATACAACAAAAATAGCAAGTTGCAAAATGCAACTTGCTTTCTTTTTGAATTAAACGTCTATTTCCACCTTTATCGGATCTGAAAGTACAACGGTACTTTCTATAAACACTTTTTCTACTCTGCCCTTTTTAACTTCTACGATCGTATCAATACTTCCTGCAGGTTGGCGGAATCTCTGAGGATATCTGCCGGGCAGCTTATTCTTTGAAAATGCGATGGCGCAAGCTGTAGTTCCTGAACCACAGGAGCCTTCAAAATATGTACTGTCAACGTCTTTGACGTAAACTACAGGAGTCAGCTCATGTTCTTTAACATCAAAGAACATAACACCGAGGGCCGGCATGTCCATGCTTCCGTAAATATACTCTTTAATCTTACGGAAATTTTCTTCTGTAGCCTTCACATCTTTGACAATTATATGGGCAATTCCGCCGAAATCAACCATATCCACGGATTTGAGTGCTTCAGCATCACCATATATATCTTCAAGGTCAAGACCACTTAAATCCAGCTGCTTAATTTCTTCGTAGTCCGGCATTTGAATCTTTGCCCAGCTTGTAATAGTATCTGCCTGAACCATCAAAGGTTCATCGCATCCACTGACTTCAACCATAACACGAGCAGGACCGTTAGCTCTTTTCATCTTCGCAAGTAAAAGTCCGAATGAGCGTGAAGCGTTACCACAAAACTCAAGACCGCACATTTCCATCTTACCGTCAATACCCTCTTTGTCAGAGCGCATCAAAAATGCCACCTGTTCGCCTCCCAGTTCCTTCATATCAAGAAGCTGATTGGCAACTTTGCTATATTCACTGCGTTCAAAGGCACTATTGACGAAAATTGTCACATTACCTGCCGCATTTGCTGTAAAAATCTGAATTTGTTTTTTCATACACCTAATCCTCCATCCGCTTGGAAAAACTACGAAAAATAGTATACCACAAACTTGCGAAGATTGAAAGACTGTGTTATATTATTTGAGGTATGGAGATGTACTCAAGTGGTTCAAGAGACCGCACTCGAAATGCGGCAGGCCGGGCAACCGGTGCGTGGGTTCGAATCCCACCATCTCCGCCAAAATCAAGACACCCGTTTAATGCGGGTGTTTTGATTTTTTGTGAATACGATTGGAGGATTCGAAGTTTATGCCCTTTAGGGTAAATCCCACCATCCTACTATGCCTGCAACCTACGGCCTCTGCCCCGCCTTGCTTTACAAGCTTTATAGTGTTATACTCAATCCAACAGGTGCTATTATGGAAAAGAAATATTTAGAAATTATTAAAAACTCAATAAAAACCACCATTATTAACAATAAAATGGAACTTACCATTCCTCATTTCTTTGCGGATAACAAAGACCTTACTTTAGAAGTAGTGTGCAGCGATGGAGAATATTTTGTCAGCGATCAGGGGCAAGCCATCGGTTACTTAAAAAGCAAGGTTGCAGAAGATGCAAATATCGATGAGCTTATCGAACCAATATGTTTTAAACAAGGTTTTGAAACATATTTCGATGACGAATTCTGCGTATATATTTCAAGTAGCTTCAGTCTCAGAGTATTTCTGCACTTCCTGACGCAAATTGCCAATGCGGATTTAATCTACCCTTGGTTTGATACGGATGATTTTTTCCCGAGTACAACCTACGATTATACTGCACCGACCAACGCGTCAGATGATCCTTCAGCGTTTACTAATTTTCTTCTGGAAAAAATTCGTGTCGAGTACTCTGATGACTCCATTTTGATCAGACCGGGCATTACTTACCCGCAAAACTCAACCTGGGCTGTTTATAAGCTCAGCCTAAGCGAGAACAACATTGCCCGTTTAGAAAGCATCGCGAGCAGTTACGATGAAGGGGCTATTTTTGAAACATATTTATGGCAGAACGATAATCTGGATGACTATGAAGAATACATTTCATCTGTGACAGGAAGATATGGCGGTTTCATCGAGGGCAATGACCTGAAACTTGAATTTGTTTATGAAACGGACGATGATTTCATCAAAAATCTTTCAGCCTATATTCGCGTTGCTACACTCCTGTCAGCAATCGGTTACACATTATCAAAGGAGTTCCACGATGCATTTATCAAAAGAAATTCTTAACTATATTGAATCACATAATCAAGAGGCCATCGACCTTCTCATAGAACTGGCACAAATACCGGCACCATCAAATCACGAAGAAAAACGTGCAACCTTTTGTAAAGATTGGTTTAAAACCCAAGGCTGTAAAAACGTCTACATTGATGAAGCACTCAACGTTATCTGGCCTATCGGCGTGACAGATGATAATCCTGTCGCTGTAATTATGGCTCACAGCGATGTGGTTTTCCCTGACACAACACCTCTTCCTCTTGCTATAGCAGAAGGCAAAATCCATTGCCCAGGAATTATTGATGACACGGCCAACGCAGTTGCCCTGATGATGGCAGCAAAATATATTGCGCAAAATAATCTGCTGCCGAAAGGTATGGGTGTTTTGCTTGTTGTAAACTCCGGCGAAGAAGGCCTTGGAAATTTAAAAGGTTCCAGACAAATTGTCAAAGACTTTGAAGGAAGAATCAAAGAATTTATTTCCTTCGATGATAAAAACTCTCATGGAGTCAATACCGCCGTGGGCTCAAAAAGATACGAAATAGAAGTCACAACAGAAGGCGGCCATTCCTTTAATGATTTCGGCAACCGCAACTCTATAGCCCAGCTTGCTTCCATAATCAATAAGCTCTATGATGTAACACTGCCGCCAAAGGGTAAAACCACTTACAACGTAGGCCTTATCAGCGGCGGAACATCGGTAAACACCATCGCGCAGCAAGCCAAGATGCTCTTTGAATTCCGTTCAGACGAAAGAGATTCTCTTGCATACATGGAAAGCTATCTTCAATCGGTAATAAGCGATTTCAGAGAAAAAGGTCTTAATATTTCTGTAAATCTCGTGGGTGACAGACCTTGCGGCATAGAAATTGAACATACTAAGCAGCAGGCTCTTGAATCACGTGCACAGGACGCAAATAAGAAATACTACGATACTGCCATCGACTTCGGTCCCGGAAGTACTGACTGCAACATTCCCCTATCCTTTGGGATTCCATCAATATGTATCGGCTGCTGTTACGGCCAGGGAGCCCATACTCGTGAAGAGTGGATGGATATCGACAGCCTGGACGGCGGAATCAAAGTTGCCTTCGAAATGATATTACATTACTTTTATTAAAAAAGATGTCTGAAAACAGACATCTTTTTGCAATTCAATGAAAAAATATAATTCGGCGCCGAATTTTATTTTTTTCTTAATATCTTATCTGCGAATTCGCGGGTCCTTTCATCGATTCCCGGAATCTTTTCTATATCCCCCGGTGCATTGGCAGTCTCAATGAGCGCAAAGCCTCCCGGCAATGTAAAGTTTTTATTCATATTTATGGCACCGATAATCTGCTGTGCCACAATGTCGCCTCCGCTGTATCCGGAAACCACAAGGGCATAAATCTTCTTTTTGCTGAAATCGGTAGTTCTGAAAATCGATGTAAGACGATTTATGAAAGCCATAATGTTGGCACTTACCGCATCATTGTAATTCGGGCAGACAAGCACCAGAATGTCGCACTTTTTGATGGCCGGATAGACCTTTTCCACCATTACTCCGCCATAGAAACAACTGGAATTTTCACCGAAGTGGACACAAGTTTCATATTTGCATCCCCTGCAGTCCCAAATTTCACCGTTTCGTATGGAAACTTCCTGAATATCCGACTTGCCCTCAAGATGCTTGGCCACCTTGCTCCACAGACATAAACTGTTGGAAGTTTTGCGGCTGCTGGCATGAATCATAAGAATCGACGGGTACTCTACCGTTTCCTCTTCAAAGTTCAATATCTTATCAGCCAAAGCCTCACATGCTTTCACATAAGCATCTTTCAAATCCACGTTCCAAAGTCCTGCCAGCACTTTAAAGTTAGACAAGTTAGCAGTGGCTTCCACAAGAGGCTTGCCGGGAAAAGTACACCCTGCCAAGTTGGCCTCAAAAGTTATTCTTCGTGCCAGGTCTTTAGTGTACAGTTCTCCCATACCATCGATAATGACCCCGCCCACGCTGCCTTGCATTGAACAGTCAGGCAGAGAGAGATACTTCAAAAGTTTGAAGGCTTCCAGACTGATGCCCGTTTTATCAAGAGATACCGCGAAAAGCAATCTGGCATTCTGAAATTTTCCCGTCTCAAGCAAATCTTTAAAAGCGAACTCGTTGTCTACAATCTCAACCTCCAAATCCGCAAGTGCTTCCTTCAAAACGCCGGAAAGTCTATCTCCTTCATTTGCAATTTTTATTACATAAAGTTTCATAAAAGCGCCCCGCTATCTTAAAGCACAAAGGTTTTTATAGGCATTTTCAATGCGCACGAAAAGTTTTTCAGGCAAAGGCAAGTCTTCAAACTCAGCCTCAATATCATTTATACGATTTTTTACTCCCATAAAAGCACCGCTTGTTCCTTTGCCAAAATATACGGAACTGTAATTCCATTCACCCTGTAATGTCAAAAGCAGTGAAACGGCTCCTGACGAAATGGCAGGTGCCAGATATGGCTTAAATCCCAGATCTCTCACTCTTAAATTTGCTTCTACAGTAAGTTTTGTAAGTTCCTTTGAAAGCTCATCGTCATAATTTTCAATACTGTTGGCGATTACCAAATCACCGCCATGAGGTCCAAAAGCGCGGCCTTCTGTCATATATGATTCAAATCGCGAATCAAGGGCAGCATAGTATTCTGCACGCTTATTCATAACTCCGAGTCCGTAGCCTCTTACCTGTCCTGCCTTTAGCCCCGATGCCAAAAGCACTTCTTTGCAGAGCGGATCTACCGGGTCTGAAACAACCGCAAAAATACCTTTAAAGCCTGCTTCCTTAGCCAGAGCTCCGTAATGAGCTGCAATCTTGCCATTAGCTTCAAGCTGCATCATTCTTACATCTCCTGATGCACCTACAGGTGGCACCGCCTTGCTGGCACAAAAGATAAACATATCGCAGTCAAAAAGATTGTCCGCATTAAGAATCTCAACCTGCGGAAGTTTAACCGTGCCAAAAGGCCATCCGATTTGATTCATTTCTATTTCATATCGTTTCATCATATCAGGATTAACATCGAAAATCCCAATGGTATCTATAACTCCTGCCCCAAGTGTCTTAAGTCCCAGGAGCAAAGTCGCTCCTACATCTCCTAATGCCAGCAGATTTACCTTATAGCCCCTTTTCTTAAGCGGCACTTCAAGTTCCAGTCTGTCTGCCTCCGGACAGAGTTCTCTTATACTTCTCATTTTCATATAAACATTTTCCTCATTCTGATAAGTCTTTCAATGTCTTTTTCTACATATACGGACGGAGCAGCATTTTCATCAAGGCTCACATGGTCTCCTAAATCCGGATACTTCGGAACAGCGATTACTTCTCCAAGTCTCTTGACAGTCAGTTTTTGTTCAAACTCTTTCTGGTACTCTTCTTCCAGCGTCTTGAGCACATCTCTGGCATTTTCAAGGCAAGTCATGGAGTACTCATAAATACTGCCTGACGAAGTATTTTCCAGGAAAGTAGGCGTTGCATACGGAAGAACCAGGTTGAGGGCAGGAATCTCACCCTGACCTGAAACGGGAGCATCTTCGTCCTTGATACTGTCGCCGCCGATATAAGGATACATTGCGCCTTCGTCAATCCAGCACTTCAAATTAGGCAAATAGTAAGCACTGTCTACAGTTCGTTCCTTAATGGTCATAAGGTCGCGGCCTCTGCCGGTCTGCACGCCTACAACCGTATCCACAACTTCTACATCATTGTCTTTGAGAATCGGATCGATTGCCTTCATTCTATAACCTTTATGCAGCAAGTCATCAACCAGGATAACTGGTCTGTTAAAGGATTTGATAGTCTTGACCTGGTTTTCCAAAGTGGAATAAAAGCTTTTTTCCTCAATGGTAAAGTCGGACACTTGATTATTGAAATATTTTTCTGTGTGCATCGCCTTTGTCACAGTATTAGGAACAATTACATCGCCGAGTACTTTGCCGAAAGGCACTGCCATATAGTTGCCGTATTTCTTTTCAGGATACGGAATAGGTGATACACCGTTTATGCGAGCGATGAGGTTTATCATCTTGTGGTGCATCATCACCGAATTATATGAAAGAATCAGTTCTCCCGGATACATTGATGTGAGCATTGCCAGCATTCTCTTGTGTGCAGTCTCTACTGCGCGGAGAACTTTGCTGTTTTTGTTTAACGGGCTCTTAATCATCGTATCCACATTTTTAAAAATGATTATAGGGGAACGCATATCTACTGCAAAAATCGGTTTATTGCCATAAGGTGCTATATTGACAAAACCTTGTCTTTCCACAGCCTTTGCAGCCTTGCCGCTGAGCCCTGCTTCATCGCATGGATTATAAACCACATAGGTATAGTCCTGTGCCAGCAATTCGCTGAGCATTTCTACCAGGATAATCTGCTCCATATTGCTGATACCGCTCTTCTGACTTGTAAAAATACCTCCGATTACAGCGATGGCACCCGCCGCCTTGCTTCTGATAAAGGCTGCTATATCCTGATCGCGGAAAGCATTGAACAGGTCAATACTGTCAAGTCTGCTCACTGCAGCTATAGCCACAACTTTGTCATCAAGAAGACCGTCTCTTAAAGTTACTACCTTTACATCGCGGCGGTTCAGGTATTCCCCTACCTTTTCTATATCGTAACCGTAAGATTCCAATTCATCCTTCAAGTCTTCCAACAGACGGCTGTCGCCTTTTTTCATCACTTCCAAACTTATGTCACGAGCCTGCAGTATATGCTTATATGCAGGTTCTCTCAAATAGAGATTATTATCATAAATATAATTCTGCGCCACAGGATCTATCAGATTTGAAATGTCGCGATTGGAGTCTATATTTTCTCTTATCCTTGTAGAACTGATGTCTTCATAATGTTCTTCAAGGTGCAGATTGATAACTTCTCCTGTAACAGGATAAATAGTTTTATTCTGAGAATTGTCCCTTCTTTCATCAGAGGTTCTTTTAAACAGAATATGGTTAAAAGAATGTATTGAATGTTCGGAAGGTTCTGCCCTATAGCACGAAGCATTTTCAATCACATCGCTGCCTGCAACAAAGAAAATATCCTTGCCGCGGAAAATATCCTTAAGTTTCTTCAAATCATTTGGATTTGCAATATTAACCGGAATATCGTCAGGGAAAATATAAATGTTTTCTTCATCTGCAACAGACATACTCATAATACGGCGGCGCTGCAGTCTTGGCTGAGTCTTTTTTGACCAGCTGAATTCATCCAGAGCCAGATACACTTCATAGCCCATATCGCGTATTTCAGTAGCAATAGCTTTGTGACTTAAACTGAACGGGTCAAAAGTTCCCGGGAAAAAGGCTATTTTGCTTTGCTGCGGCATATTAAATGTGCCCATTTCCAGTTCGTATTCAGAAATAAAGCGATAAATCTGATTGAGGACTATTGCGTTATTATAAAAGTCCAGTTCGTCTTCATCTCTGCTTTCATATAAAGACAGCAGTTTTTTACCACAGTGGCAGAAAAGTTCGTACTTATCTTCAAGTGAAAGTTTCCCGGAACCGAAGAGATTCATACCGATGGTCCAAAGAGCTTCCTGACTGATGGCATCTTTATAATTTGCAAATCCGCGAACCAACAGATTAATCATCTTTTTCTTGCGTTCCAAAGTTGCCTCAACAGTTTCTTCATCTCCAAATAAACTTCTATATGACTTATAGTTTTCTAAAATCACACCAAATGTGTGAAGCACCGCTGCTGCCACCTGACTGTTGGTAGTCTCAAGAAGTTTTTGCAAGTCTGCAGTAAGTTCATCCAGTTCCCTCGGAGGTAAATGCAGCATAATAGCACCCAAATAGTCAGGGATGTATTTGGAGAACTGGTAATCGCCGATTTCAAGTCCTTTGCCCAGTTCTACAGCTATTTCATTTCTCTGTTCAAGAGGCATCCTATCAATTATAGAAACAAGTGCTTCACCTGCATGTCTTCTGACTATAACGGTTTCGCTTACCTTAACCAAATTACCCAGATGTGTCGCCACATGAAGAGCCTGATTGTTACCACCTTCAGCCTCTAAAGAATTCAGCATAAGATTAATGTTGGCAATCTTCATAGTCCACGGTGTGCTGGCTTTTAGATTGTCAAGATACATCTCAGATAAAGCTTCTGCCGGAAGATTCTTTTTTGAATCAAGTCCAAGGCTTCCTTTCAATTCGTCTATATATTCATCACCGTAGTTTGAATCACTGAAATGACTGCGTACACTCACCGCAGCAATTCTTATTCCCAGTTCTTCATCTTTCATCATACGACCGGCAAAATCATAGAATCGTTTTCTCTGAGTTTGAGTACAGTCATCTGCTTCAATTTTTATTGATGCCTGAAGAAGACTTTCCTTGTTTCTCTTTTCCAGATCTTTACGTTCACACCAAGCAAGGAGCGCATCGATATATGCCTCCTTACGTGTATGATGACAAGCTTTAACAAGAGTTGATACGATACTTTTAAGGCTGCTGCTTATCCATTTTTTATGCTGCTCTGTAAGCTTATAATCAGGCATCATAATAGTCCTGAGAGTTTCTTCCCATAAGGAAAGATTGGTTACTTCCTTATCCGGCAGATCAACCCCTTCAGGCAATTCTTTTTTATATTCCTCGTTAAAACGAGCTATAATCTGGCCGATTATCTCGCCCGCCTGACTTCTTATATCGCTTTCTCTATGCAGAAGAAGCTCGCTTAGAAAACGCAACGTCATAAGTTTTTGCTTTTCTGTCATGTAAATGGAAGAATTTCCTAAAATAGAAATATAAGTTCTCAGATTCTTCCATTGATTTTCACTGCGAACAGTTTCCAGAATTCCTGCGAATTCTTCCTCGCTGTAAAGTTTGTTCATAAGGCGTATATTATGCTCTACAGCCAAGTGTTTGAATTCAGCCACAACTTGATAGTTTTCAAGAAGTGAAACGTCTTTCTTTGTTGCAGCGGCTGGCGCATTAGGAACCCTCTCCGGAATTTCAGGCAGATTAACGTCTACACCCAAAGAAATCATATACTGTTCAAAGTCTTTGAGCTTATTATAAACCTTGTGATAACGATGCTCTTTTGCCGCATCCACATTATCCAGCTTGCTCAGGATGACACCGAAGGACTCATCCAAATCATAAAAATGAACTTGTTCCTTCCCCTTTTCATCACGGCTGCTCTTAACTCTGAAGTCAGCATAAATCAGCAGCAGTGACTCAACTGAGAGATTTTCCAGTTCCAGATCCCAAGTCGAGTGATTGGCTGCAATATAACCTATCATAGGCATATCAAAACGATTAAAACACATATCGGTGTAATAATAGTGAAGATATGGGATTCTCTTTTCTTCACTCTTCTTGCATCCGTATTTACCAATGTCATGCCCCGCTGCAGCCCCTGAAACAAGACCCAGGTCTACAGGAATCTTGAGCGCTGAAAGTTGTCTGGCCACATGCATAGCCACATAGTGAACACCGCTTATATGTCCAAGTGTATTGTATGGTGTCACTTCTACGCCGATGCGCATAAATTCGTAAAGATAGTTCTTTTCAATAAATCTTAACAGGCGAAGATATTCCCTGTTGTACTTGCCTTCAACGATTTCTTCAGGACTCATCAAGTACATTTCCACTGTAGGATCAAATGGTGCAATCTGACGTTCATAGGAATACATCGCATGCAAAAGTTTCAACAAATAGAGTCTTGCCTCCTGCACTTCCTGACTATCTGCCGCATCTTTTTTCTTATGAATAAAAAGCTGTCCGAGAATATACTCATAAATATTCTTAAGCCAACCTTCTTCAGGTTCATCGCATATATCAGAAAGAACAGGTCTTACACTCTCCAGAACTTTTTTTGCAGAGAAAAATCCCTTATCATCAATGGCCCCAAAAAGAGTCTCCAAATCGACATCTTTTCCTGCCAATAATTCTTCAATTTCAATCAGCGCTTTCTTATCCATAGCCGCCTCCTTGATTTATGTTAACTTATAGTATAACACATCCGGAAACAATAGAAAAGTCTGCAAAAGGTTTGGATTCACACCTTTCACAGACTTTTTCCTATCTTATTTTAATATATTCTTTCGCACCGCTGCGGCTCTTTATTATCTTATAAATCCCCGTATTGGTTATACTCTTTGAACTCAACACCCTGCGTACTTCCTGAATATCATTACTTCTTAAATAAAGCCCTGTGCTGCATGAACGCATCAGTTCTGTCGGAAGTCTCCGTAAAGTGCCGGAAATACCTGCTTCACTCAATATATCCTGGGCATAAGCAGCTTTATAAAAAGAGGAAAAGGAAATTAAATATTCTTCCATAAGGTATCCCCCTTTAGTCTATATTAACTTATCGAAAAGTCGTTTAACCAGCTGGAAAAATGGGGCTTTTTTTACATCTTTTTCGGCAACCAACGGATATTCTCCTATCTTTTCTTCACCTTGATAAACAACAAGTTTGCCTACTTCAGCACCTTTCTTCAGAGGCAGTGTCACCTTATCGTTTAATTTCACTTCCGATGTTATATCGTCTGCTGTACCCTTGTCAGCAAGAACTGTAATTCTTCTGTCGGTAACAGCTTTAACTGTCTGGGGCGTTCCATTTTCAACTGTTATGCTCTTTTTGCTTTGGCCCCTTTCTGCAATTACGCATGTTTCAAAGTTGGCAAAACCGAAATCAAGCATTTTCCCTATTTCCGCGTTTCTGATGGCAGAAGTTTCACAGCCAAGGGCAACAGCAATAAAATGAGTATCTCCTCTGGTTGCTGATGCGGACAGACAGTATCCCGCCTCCTGGGTATAGCCGGTTTTAATACCGTTGCAGCCACTGTATTGTTTTATCATCTTATTTGTATTGGTGAGTCCGAACTCTTTTTCTTTACCCGGAAGGCCAACTGTTATAGTGCTTTGCCATGTTGTGAACCATTCGTGGGTCTTTTCATATTTGTAGAGTTCTTTAGACATCACTGCTATATCGTATGCACTTGAATAATGATCTGCCACAGGTAAACCATTTGTATTCACAAAATGTGTGTCTGCCATGCCAAGTTCTTCAGCACGTTCGTTCATACGCTCCACAAATATTTCTTCACTTCCGGCCACATACTCTGCCAGTGCTACGCAGCCATCGTTGGCACTCACCATTGCAACACCCTTAAGCAATTCTTCTACCGTGTGTTTTTCACCAAACTCCATATACATCTGGCTTCCTCCCATAGAAGCTGCTCTTTCCGAAATTGTGACCTCATCGGTCAAAGCAATTTTTTCATCTTCAATGGCTTCCATAACAAGGAGCATAGTCATAATTTTTGTGACAGATGCAAGCGGAAGCTCTTCATGAGAATTCTTTTGAAAAAGGACTCTTCCTGTATCTGCATCTACCAAGACTGCTGCTTTGGCAGCTACTTCAAAAGTTTCTTTCGGTCCTTCGGCTACTGTATCATTGACAGTTTCAAGCACAATGGGTTCCTGCTTGGGCAAATTCTTGTCAATGGCAAGAAAGACTCCAAAAATCAAGGCAAATCCGCAAAGGGTTATGAAAGATTTTTTCCATATATTCATAAAAAAACGCCGTCCTTTCGCACATGTGTTAATGATATATATGCGAAAAAAACGGCGCTATTACCTTATTAACTTATAATCCTATTATTTCTTTTATCAGTAACGGTGGTTCAGTAGGTACATTGCTGATTTCAAAGGCAGCTTCTGCCTCTTTGACAGCCGCAGATATCTTTGCTTCGTCATTTCCATAGAAAACTGCTAGTGTATCACCTTCTGCAACTTCGTCTCCTACTTTCTTGCAGAGACATATCCCTGCAGATAGATCTATTTGATCTTCCTTTGTTGCTCTGCCTGCCCCTGTCAGTTGTGAAGCAAATCCTATTTGACCGGCTCTGATTTTTGCAATGTATCCTGCCTTTTCAGCTTTCAGTTCCTTAGCCAAGGAATGCTGTGGAAAAAGAGTGTAATCCTCAATTACATTTGGATTTCCTCCTTGCGCACGGATAAACTCAGCCAATTTCGCAAGTCCGCTTCCATCTTTGAGAGCCTTTGTTGTCATTTCCAGGCCCTTTTCAGGAGAATCTGCCTTGCCGCCCAAATATACCATAATGCCGCCAAGCTGCAATGCCAATTCGGTAATATCCTCAGGACCTTTACCCTTGAGAGTGTCAATGGCCTCTATAACTTCAATACTGTTGCCGATGGCTTTGCCAAGAGGCTGACCCATTTCAGTAATGGCTGCAACGGTTCTGCGTCCTGCACTGTTTCCTATCTCTACCATTATCTTTGCAAGAGTGCGTGCATCATCCAAGTTGTTCATAAATGCACCGTCGCCGCACTTGACATCAAGTACTATGGCATCGCTTCCTGCTGCCAGCTTCTTGCTCATAATGCTGGATGCGATGAGACCGAAATTGTCAACAGTTGCTGTTACATCACGGAGGGCATAAAGTTTCTTATCTGCAGGCGTAATGTGAGCAGTCTGTCCGATTACAGACATTCCCACTGTGTTTACCTGATTGAGAAATTCTTCCGGCTCAAGAGCAGTTCGAAAACCCGGAATAGATTCCATCTTGTCAACAGTTCCGCCTGTGAAACCAAGTCCTCTGCCGCTCATTTTTGCAATTGGAACTCCGCAGGCTGCCGCAAGGGGTCCGAGAACCAAAGTAGTTTTGTCACCTACGCCGCCGGTGGAGTGTTTATCAACCTTAATTCCTTTTATGGAAGACAGGTCAATGGTATCACCCGAATAGCGCATGGCTTCAGTCAGATAAAAGGTTTCTTCTTTAGAAAGACCTTTGAAGTAAATAGCCATAAGCAGTGCTGATGCCTGATAGTCAGGAATACTGCCTTCGGTATATCCTTCTACAAACCATTTTATTTCTTCCTGAGATAGTGCTTCTCCGGACTTTTTCTTTTCGATTATTTTAACCATGTTCATTAAAGAATCTCTCCTTTAAAACTCTTTCCAATGGCAGGCATCTGAACGCCTAAAAGATCGGCTACAGTTGCCCCCGCATCTGCAAAAGATTTACGAATTCCAAGGTTTACACCTGCTTTGCACTTTTTGCCGTAAACCAGAATCGGCACATATTCTCTCGTATGGTCTGTACCTTCTTCAATAGGGTCGTTACCGTGGTCTGCCGTAATGAGAAGAATATCATCTTCTCCCATAGCATCAATGATTTCGGGGAGTCTTGCGTCAAATTCCTCGATGCATTTGCCGTAACCAATCGGATCTCTTCTGTGACCGTATTTAGAGTCAAAGTCCACCAAATTAGTAAAGATGAATCCTTCAAAGTCCATCTTGATAGCTTCAAGAGTTTTATCCACTCCGTCCATATTACTTACTGTATGGATATCGGTTGTAAGTCCTTTTTTATTGAAAATATCGCCGATTTTGCCCACACCATACACTTCATAACCGGCACCGGATACATAATCGAGAATCGTATCTTCCGGCGGTGTTACTGCATAATCGCGTCTGTCAGAAGTTCTCTCACGCTTGCCGTCCTTGATAACATAAGGTCTTGCTATAACTCTTCCGCAGGCCCAGTCACCCACCAACATTTCGCGGGCGATTTCACAGATTTCATACAAGCGTTCCAAAGGAATCACATCCACATTCACTGCAATCTGAAATACGCTGTCTGCTGAAGTATATACGATAGGCTTACCTGTAGCTTCGTGCTCAGGCCCCAGCTCTTCAATTATAGTTGTTCCGGACGCCGGATAATTGCCGAGACATTCTATGCCGATTTTTTCACAGAAAGCTTCCATAAATTCTTCAGGAAAGCCCTTTGGATAAGTCTTAAAAGGCACGTCGGTCTTGATGCCTGCAATTTCCCAGTGTCCTGTTGTGGTATCTTTACCCTTGGAAAGTTCTGCCATCTTGCCGTAACAGCCAATAGGCGATTTGACCGCAAGCTTACCTGCCGCAACGCCATCAATGTTGCCAAAGCCCAATTTCAAAAGGTTTGGGATATTCAGGCTGCCGCATTTTTCTAAAATATGTCCGAAGGTATCTGCCTTTTCGTCGCCGTAATCAGGCGCATCAGGCATTGCTCCCACTCCGAGGCTGTCTGTAATAATCATAATTACTTTACTCATAAAACTACCTCCTCAGGCTGTGCATCCAGATAATCTAAGGATACCAGCTTATATCTCACTCCGTTGAAAATCCCCTGAAGGCCATTTTTGTAAGCCTCTTTACCATGAAGATGTCCGTACACACAAGTATGCACTCCGTATTCAGACATAATCTTTGTATACTCTGAATCCTGCATCTTATCGTTTGTAGGCGGAAAGTGCAATACGCCGATAATAATATCGGGATTGGCACTCTTTGCTTCGTCAAAAGACATTCTAAGCCTCAGCACTTCTCTGTCATAAATCTTCCTGTCGTCGGCAGAAAAGCCATCATGTCCGGGGCATTCCCATCCACGGCTTCCGCAAATTGCCAGAGTCTTGCCTTCAAACTCAGTTACATAAGCCTTGTTTTGAACAAAGACCATATTTTCATCACCGTAAAGTTTATTCAGCTTGCCGGATGATTGCCACCATAGGTCGTGATTGCCTTTGAAGAGAACTTTTTTCCCTGGCAATTTCTTTATCCACTCAAAATCCGCCGCTGCTTCTTCAAGTCTAAGACCCCAGGAAATGTCGCCGCATATTATGACAATGTCTTCGTCAGACACTGTTTTTCCCCAGTTTTCTTTCAGTTTTTCTGCATGATTTGCCCATTGACTGCCAAAAATGTCCATTGGTTTTTCAACATTTTCGCCAAAGGAAAGGTGCAGATCGCCGATTGCAAAAATTTTCATTCTTATTCCTCTTCACTTCCGCTGCCGAATCCGTAATCGGTCAGTTCAAGAAGCTCTGTGGCTTCTCTTTCAGGAAGTCCTGTTACATTTTTAAGTTTACGCATAATGCTTCTTGTTCTTGTGCCAATCAGCTTATCCAGTTCAGCATTAGCCTGATTGATTTTATTTTGAGTCGCTTCAAGAATATTACCAAATTTGTCAAATTCAGTCTTAACGGCTCCAAGCACGTTCCACACTTCGCTGGAATGTTTCTGGATTGCCAGAGTCTTAAAGCCCATCTGCAAGCTGTTGAGAAGCGCTGCCATAGTAGTTGGTCCTGCAATGTTGACCTTATAATCTCTCTGGAGAGTTTCAAGAAGTCCACGGCGTACAACTTCCGCATATAAGCCTTCAAACGGCAGGAACATAATACCGAAGTCTGTTGTATACGGCGGTTCTATGTATTTGTCTCTGATATCCTTTGCTTCGGATTTGATAACTCTTTCAAGATTCTTAGCAGCTTCTTCAACAAGTGCCGCATCCCCTGTTTCATAAGCATCCATAAGGTTAGCGTAAGCATCTCCCGGGAACTTGGCATCGATTGGAAGCCAGACAACTCCGTCGTCATCCCCCGGAAGTTTTACTGCAAATTCAACTCTTTCAGCACCGGTGCTCTTGGTTCTTACGTTTTCTTCGTACTGGTCCGGCGAAAGAATCTGTTCTAAAATTGCTCCCAGCTGAACTTCACCCAGAATACCTCTTGTCTTTACATTGGAAAGCACCTTCTTCAGGTCGCCTACGCCGGCTGCCAGATTCTGCATTTCGCCCAGACCCTTATACACCTGTTCAAGTCTGTCGCTTACCAACTTAAAGGACTGGCTGATTCTGTCTTCCAGAGTCTTCTGAAGCTTTTCATCAACGGTCTGACGCATCTGCTCCAGTTGTTTATTATTGTCTGTAGTAAGATCCGTAATTTTCTTTTCCATTGTATTACGGATGTTTTCAAGCTTCTGCTCGTTTTCAACAGCCATATGGGAGAAACGTGTATTCAGCTCGAAAAGTCTCTTATCCACATTCTCTGCGCTGAGTTTCTGATTGTCGCTGATCATTTCTCCGAAGGTATTGAGAGAAAGCTGAATAGTGTCCTGTGTATCTTTTCTCAGCTGTCTCAGTTCCTTTTCAAGGCTGGCATTCTTGACCAAAAGCACGATGGCAAGCACCGTGATGGCTGCCGCCAGACCTAATACTATATATAATAAAGTTTGCTCTGTCATAAATTTCTCCTAATCTCCCTTTTGCACATAGTTTTTAATATTTTACCACAAAATGTAGGGGTTTGCATCAGTTTATTAATGTATATAAGTAAAGAAAAAGAGTCTCCCCTTTGTTAGGAAGACTCTTTAAAAACGAAACTTTATAAAACTGCATTTGAAAGAAGTGTATCAAATTTTCTTACATCAACACCCTTTTTCAGGCTAATCTTAATATGTCCTGCCTTTGTCCAAAGTTCTACTTCAGAATCAAAATCAAATTTTCCGGCATT
>JAFSHN010000006.1 GCA_017440275.1 Bacillota bacterium
ATGTGCATGCCAGGAGATAACATCACAATGACAATCCAGCTGATCACTCCAATCGCAATCGAAGAAGGTCTGAGATTTGCGATCAGAGAAGGCGGCAGAACAGTAGGTTCCGGCGTAGTATCCGAAATTATCGAATAATTTCAAACAAAAGCATTTAAGAGACCCAATCACTTGGGTCTCTTTTTTGAAGATTTCAAGGTTTTCGAGAAATTCTCTTGCCTAAAAAAAATAAATGATATATAATAACCTCGCAAGTTGAAAAAGCCTTTGAAAAGGGCTTTTTATTTTGAGAAAAAACAAGTGCGGCATGAACAAAGGCTTGGGGGAACCTGGTATGAGAAACGATAGAAGAAGAGAACGCGAAGCAAGAAAAGCGAAGAAAAAGGACGAAAGAATGAACGGTTTCTGCAGAATTCTTTCTATTATATATAGTATATTGGTGCTGGCATTTATAGGACTGATTGTCTGGCTGAATGTATTGCCGATGAAGTATTTAATAGCAATAATTGTGATATTGCTATTGATATCTGTATTCATTGTACCGGTGATGTATAGCAAACACGGGGTGCCGGGAAGAAAGAAAATTGCTACCGGCTTTGCAGTGGTTCTTATTGTGCTGTTTGGTGTAGGGACATATTATCTTGCTGCAACTTTGGATTTCTTGGGAGATATAACCAGCTTGGGAGGAAGCAAAGAAACTTTCTATCTTTTAGTGGATAAAGAATCCGAATATAAAAAGGCGGAAGAATTATCAGGAGAAACTATCGGTGCGTATGCGGCGCCCGACAAAAACTATGCGCAGGCAAGAGCGATGCTGGTGGACGAACTTGATGTAGAGTATAAGTACGAAGAGGAATTATCTTTACTGTTTGAAAACCTGGATAAAGATTATAAGGCAATATTCATCAGTGCGGCATCATATGAGAGCGTGAATGGCGATGATGGTACGTTGGAGAATGATGTGAAAATCCTTCATAAGATTACTGTCAAAGTTGATAAAGAACAGACAACGAAAGGCGTTGATGTTACGAAAGAGCCTTTTAACGTACTGATAAGCGGAATTGATATAGAAGGGGATATTGATATTATTTCCAGAAGTGACGTTAATATGGTTGCTACTATTAATCCTGTTACTAAAGAAGTTCTGCTGACATCGATACCGAGAGATGCGTATGTTGTTCTGCCAAGTAAAGAATCATATGACAAACTAACTCATACGGGTCTTTATGGAGCAACAGAAACGGTACAGGCTGTTGAAGACTTAATGGGCATAGACATTAATTATTATGTCAAGGTTAATTACAGCACGGTAGTAAAACTGGTGGATGCAATCGGAGGAATCGATATATATTCGCCGTACTCATTTACTACTCATGGAATGGATGAAGTGTTCACTTTTAATCAGGGAAACATTCACCTTAACGGTGAACAAGCGTTGGCTTACAGCCGAGAAAGAAAGTCCTGGCTTGACGGCGATATGCGCAGAAATGAAAACCAGCAACTGATTTTGGAAGCTATAATTAAAAAGGCTGTAAACAGCAGTACAATCCTTTCTCGTTATACATCCATACTGAATTCTATTAAAGACAATATGGAAACCGATATGGACAGCAATGATATGACATCTTTGATTAAGATGCAAATCAACGATATGGCATCATGGAAAATAGAGAGACAGGCAATTAAAGGCGAACCTGATTATCAATATTGTTATGCGGTTGGTGCAAACGCATCTGTTGTCCGCGTATACACAACGGACATAGCGGCAGAAGTAGATAAGATTTTAGAGGTTCAAAAAGTTCCGACAGATGAAGGAAATGATGATTAATAAAGAAAAGAATAAAATCGGCGAATGGCCTGAAATGGGATGGGAATTTCTTGAGCCCGATGACGGCGAGTTGATTACGGTTTTCATACCACATGAAACCCAGATAGGTGTGGAAGGCGGAATGCACACGGGCCTTTGTGCGATGGTGTTTGACGAGACTATGGGCCGTGCGGTAAATAATCTTCTTCGAAGGGCTGATTTGCGGGAAGAATCGAAATTTGTTACGGCAGAAATGACCGTGAATTTCAATAAACCTATTCCGGTGGAAACGGAAATGTATTCCTGGGCCAGAATTGAAAAAGAAGAAGGAAGATGTATGTTTACCTCGGCAGAAATCATCGATAAAAATGGAGAAGTATTTGCGACAGCTAAAGGTCGTTTTGTAAGAATTAAATCACGATAAAATGAAACTTGAAAGAGAAAAGAAAAAAGTAATATTCAAACAACTTCCTACGACCAGAGGAATTACATGCGGATTGGAAAATCCTGCGTCTCTGGGCTGTCAGTTTTATGAGCTTGAGGGAGGAGAACTGGCGACGGTGTTTACTCCACAAGATATTCACGAAGGTCATGTCGGAGTTATGCATGGCGGATTGTCGGCGGCAGTTCTTGATGAAACTATGGGGAGAGCTACGATGCATACACAGGGGCGTGGTCATAGTGAACAGGTTGCCAAGTGTGTGACCGCTGAAATGACAACCAAATATTTAAAACCTATATTAATAGGAAAGAAAATGACGGCGTATGGCAAAGTTGAAAAAGAAGAAGGCAGATGTGTTTTTGCATCAGCGGTAATTGTTGACGAAGATGGGGAAATAATGTCAACGGGCTCCGGAAGATTTGTTAAAGTTACAAATATGGTTGATTCTTTGACAAAAGATGACGAGTATTTGACAAATCGTATGAATTTGACGGAAAATGACCCAAAAGAATTGTAGATTTTTAAAAAATCCTTGTTGACATTGACAAATGGCTGAATTATAATAAATAGGCGACTTTATGATTATCGAACAGCAAAGCTGGGAACCCGGCTTTGAATTTTGAAGTGAAAAAAATGGAGGAAATTCGACATGAGAGTAAAAGTAACACTGGCATGCACTGAATGCAAACAGAGAAACTACAATACGATGAAGAACAAGAAGAACGATCCTGACCGTATTGAAATGAACAAGTACTGCAGATTCTGCAAAAAGCACACTCTTCACAAAGAAACAAAATAAGGAGAGGTCAAAATGGCAAAAGACAATAAAAAGAAATCTTCTTTCGGCGAATACTTCAAAGGTGTTAAGCTGGAAATGAAGAAAGTAGTATGGCCATCAAAGAAAGAAGTTGCGACATACACAGGTGTAGTTATTGTAACTTGTGCAGTTTTCGCAGTTGGATTCTGGCTAATTGATACAGGTGTTTTAGCCGCTCTTAGAGCAATTTTATAGTAGTAATCAAGGCTTGTTTTGAGCCGACGCCGCAAGGCAACAAATTTACTTCAAAATAAAATGAGAAGAGAGAAGGTACAAAAAATGTCTGATATTGAAATTAAGGGAGTTTCTCCGCTGGAAGGAGAAGGACTCAGAGGTGACGGTAAAGCTAAGTGGTATGTAGTACACACTTATTCCGGTCACGAAAACAAAGTAAAAGTTAATATCGAAAAGATGGTTGAGAACCGCGGAATGCAGGATTTAATTATCGACATTGTTGTACCGACGGAAGACAGAGTTGAGATCAAAGACGGTCAGAGAAAAATCAAGACCAGAAAGATGTTTCCGGGTTATGTAATCATAAAGATGATTGTAACCAACGAATCCTGGTATCTGGTTCGTAACACTCAGGGTGTTACAGGTTTCGTGGGTCACGGTTCCGAGCCCGTTTCACTTACTGATGAAGAAGTGGCAAGAATGGGTATTGAAAAAGTTTACATCGATCTGGATGTGGAAGTCGGAGAAACAGTGCGTGTTATCAGCGGTCCTTTCGAAAGCTTTATGGGCGTAGTCGAAGAGATTAACAAAGAAAAACAGGTACTGCGCGTTAAGGTTTCCATGTTCGGAAGAGATACACCGGTTGAACTTGAATTCAGCCAGGTTGACAAAGCTAACTAAGGCTTTTAAAGCTTTGGATAAAATCTTAAGAAAGGAGACAAAAAGATGGCAAAAAAGGTTGAAGGTTATATTAAACTTCAGATCAATGCCGGTAATGCAACTCCAGCACCTCCAGTAGGTCCTGCGCTCGGTCAGAAGGGTGTTAACATCATGGACTTCTGTAAGCAGTTCAACGCAAGAACTCAGGAACAGGCTGGCATGGTTATTCCGGTTGTAATTACAGTATATGCTGACAGATCCTTCACTTTCGTTTGCAAGACTCCACCAGCAGCAGTTCTTCTGAAGAAGGCAGCAGGTCTGAATTCCGGATCCGGCGAACCTAACAAGAAGAAAGTAGCTACTATTACAAGAGCACAGGCAGAAGAAATCGCAAAGGTAAAAATGCCTGACTTAAACGCTGCAAACTTAGAGTCCGCAACAGAAATGATTAAAGGTACTGCAAGAAGCATGGGTATCGTAGTAGAAGATTAATTTAAGATGGGAGACGAAAGTCGTTAGAACCACAAGGAGGAAACAAAATGCCTAAAAGAGGTAAAAATTACAAGGCTGCTGTAGCAAAGTATGATAAGGCAGCATTATACGAAGTTGAAGAAGCTTTAAAGCTTGCTGTAGAAACTTCAAGAGCAAAGTTCGATGAAACAATCGAAGCACACATTAAGCTTGGTGTTGACGGAAGACACGCTGACCAGCAGGTTAGAGGTGCTATCGTTCTTCCAAACGGCACAGGTAAGACAAAGAAGGTTCTCGTATTCGCTAAGGGACCTAAGGCAGCAGAAGCTGAAGCAGCTGGTGCTGACTATGTAGGCGCTGAAGAAATGGCTCAGAAGATTCAGACTGAAAACTGGTTTGACTTCGACGTAGTAGTAGCAACTCCAGATATGATGGGTGTTGTAGGTAGACTGGGTAAGATCCTGGGACCTAAGGGCTTAATGCCAAACCCTAAG
>JAFSHN010000069.1 GCA_017440275.1 Bacillota bacterium
ATAGTCTGGATATTTGCATTCCATTTTCTTCTTGTGTGTCTCATGGAGTGGGATACAGCGTTACCGGAAACCTGACCCTTACCACAAACTTCGCACTTTCTTGACATCTACCGCACCTCCTCTTAGTATATTAAGCATGTCATTGCATATTCTACAAAATAGTGTTCACACTTGAACACTATGACATTATAACACAAGGTTTTGCGGTGTTCAAGCACTTTTTTAGTATTTTTTACATATATTTTTCAGCCAAAATTACCTGCCCTTTTTCGATGGTCTTTGGCATATCTATTACTCTTTGATTCTTGCTTCCGCGGAACAAAAGAGTCAAATCTCTCTGACTTTGTACGAATCTGCCGTCCACCAAATAATCTAACAATTTAAGAAGTTCATCCACTGCCGGATTTTTCATATTTGACAGTTCTTCGTAAGTGTATCCGCTGTAAGCCATCAAATTCAATGAGCGTTTTTTAAGTTCTTTGGCCAGTTCTAAAAACGCTTCAGGCTGACAAAATGGTTCTCCTCCGCTGAAAGTTACTCCGTCAAGTAAAGGGTTGGCATCAACTGCTGCAATTATTTTCGAAATATCGCAGTCATAACCGCCTTTAAAATCGTGCGTCTCAGGATTGTGACATCCGGGACAGCCGTGAGGGCAACCTTGGCAGAAAACAGTGAAACGCAGGCCGGGGCCATCCACGATTGATTCGCGGACAACCCCTGCTATTCTTATTGTATTAAAGTTTTTCAAGTCCTGTGTCGACATTGTGTTTTACTCTATCTCTTTCTTCAGCAGACTTTGCATTATTCCACTGATCCATAGTTCCTACAAGGTAACCTGTAATTCTACGGATTCTTTCAAATCCAACTGAACCTTCTTCTTCCTTTCTGTGGCAGAGAGGACATTCGTTGTCGATGATTCCTGTGTATCCGCAAACAGGGTCTCTGTCTACAGGGTGGTTGATGGAACCGTAACCGATGCCGGATTCCTTCATAAACTTAACCACCTTTTCGAAGGCATCCAGGTTTTTCAGCGGGTCGCCGTCAAGTTCAATATAGGAAATGTGACCGCCGTTTGTCAGTTCATGATATGGAGCTTCTATTCTGATTTTATCAAAAGCGTTGATATCATAGTAAACAGGTACATGGAAGCTGTTTGTGTAGTATTCTCTGTCTGTTACGCCAGGGATTACGCCGTATTTAGCTCTGTCGATTCTTACAAATCTGCCGGAAAGACCTTCTGCAGGTGTTGCGATGAGGGACCAGTTAAGACCTGTCTGTCTTGCTCTTTCGTCCATTCTCTTTCTCATGTAACCGATGATTTCTTTGCCTAAAGTCTGAGCTTCTTTGCTTTCGCCGTGGTGGTATCCAACAAGTGCCTTCAGACATTCAGCAAGTCCAATGAAACCAACTGTTAAAGTACCGTGCTTGATAACTTCTTCAATAGTATCATCAGGTTCTAAGTTATCAGAATCCAGCCAGATACCCTGTCCCATTAAGAATGGGAAGTTTCTTACTTTTTTCTGAGACTGAATTTTAAATCTATGATAAAGCTGGTCGCATGCCAGGTCAATCATATTGTCCAGTCCTTCAAAGAACATATCTAAATCGCCTTTAGCTTTGATTGCAAGTCTTGGCAGATTGATGGATGTAAAGCTCAAGTTACCTCTTCCTGTTACGATTTCTCTGTGAGGATCGTAAACATTGCCGATTACTCTTGTTCTGCATCCCATATATGCACATTCTGTGTTTGGATCGCCTTCAACCATATATTGTTTATTGAAAGGAGCATCCATAAATGAAAAGTTAGGGAACAGTCTCTTTGCAGAAACTCTGCAAGCCAGTTTGAATAAGTCGTAGTTAGGTTCACCTTCGTTGTAGTTTACACCTTCCTTAACCTTGAAAATCTGGATTGGGAAGATTGGTGTTTCACCATTTCCAAGACCAGCTTCAGTTGCCAGCATTACTGATTCCATAACAAGTCTTCCTTCAGGGGAAGTATCTGTACCGTAGTTAATGGAACTGAAAGGTACCTGTGCACCCGCTCTTGAGTGCATTGTATTTAAGTTGTGGATGAAAGCTTCCATTGCCTGGTAAGTCTTTCTCTTAATTTCTTTGTTTGCGTATCTTGTGGATCTGTCCTGAATTCTGCGTGCTTCTTCTTCGCTTACGATTTTCTTCAGTTCTTCCAGTTCTAATTCCTTATAGTTATTGTCCCATGACATACAAGGAGCTACGCCATATTCAGCTTCAATCTTCTTGCCTAATTCCTTGATTTTTTCTACACCGTCTTCAATGTCAAGGATGTAGTTAACCATTTTTCCTACGTTCATCCAATACATCTTCTTATAGGACTTACGAACGCCGGGAGCCATACCATAATCAAAGTTAGGAACAGACTGTCCACCGTGCTGGTCGTTCTGGTTAGACTGAATAGCGATACATGCAAGTGCTGCATAGCTTTCGATGTCATTAGGTTCTCTCAGATGACCATGACCTGTGGAGAATCCACCGGAAAGAAGCTTAACCAGGTCAATCTGGCAACATGTCATAGTAAGAGTGTAGAAGTCCATATCGTGAATATGAATATCTCCGTTTTCGTGAGCTTTGCTGTGCTTAGGGTCGATTACGTGCATCTTGTAGAATTCTTTAGCACCTTCGCTGCCGTACTTGAGCATAGTACCCATAGCAGTGTTACCATCGATATTGGCATTTTCTCTCTTGATTTCGTTTTCTTTTGCTTCTTTGAATGTAAGATCTTCATAGATCTTCATCAGTTTTGTATTCATGTCACGTACTTTTGTACGTTCTGCTCTGTACAGGATATATTCCTTTGCAGTACGTGCATGTCCGTTTTCAATCAGAATCTTTTCTACGGCGTCCTGAATCTGTTCTACAGTAGGCACCTGATTGTGACAAATCTGCAGCAGATATAATTCTGTCTGTCTTGCCAGATACATTGCCATTTCGCTGTCTTTACCGCCGAGTACCTGGGCAGCCTTGAAGATGGCGTCCGCAATCTTATCAACATCGTAATCGACCATACGGCCGTCTCTTTTAATAATCTTTTTAATGCTGTCCATGAGACCTTACCTCTTTCTTTCTTATTATTCCTTATCTTTAATTAACTACAATTATTTCCGTTTTTGCGCACAATAAGCACTACTACATATAGTATGCGCATTAAGACTTTACCACTAATTGTACTTCATGTCAATATAAAACACGGGCAGATATAGATGTTTTTTTGCCCGTGTACCATATTTTGCTACTATAGGCAGTGTTTTATGTAAACCTACCTTTTATAATATTCATTTTTAAGTATAGACATTAGATGTAAATCCACATATTCTCCGTTTTTCTTGCCTCCATGTCTCATAACTCCTTCGAATACGAATCCTATTTTATCGTATAATTTTCTTGCTGTTTTGTTGCCTGTAAAATGATCTAAAGTAACTCTTTCGCACTTCATTTCATCAAAAGCCCATGCAAGACAAAGACGTAGAGCCTCTTCCCCATAACCTTTTCCTCTTTTTTTTGTATCGGCAATATAAATTCTGCTTATGTCAAGAGAATCATAGTGATGATTAATATTACTTATATATATACGTCCTATGGGCTCACCGTTTTCTTTCATGCAAATGGTGAATTGCACTGCACAAGGATCTTCTTCTCTTTCAAGAAATTCTCTTACTGTATCTTCGTAGGTTTTATCCAGATTGATAGTGAAAAATTCGGTCACTTCAGGGTTTCTTTCCCATTCAGCAAAAATGCTGCAATCCTCTAAGATGCTTTTTCTTAAAACTATATTTTGACCCATCAGTATGTTTCTCCTTTTGTCGATTCTTAACATTATGTGAATTTTTAATGAAGTTGTGTCATTATTTAAAAAAATATGTTATTATGCTATATTATAAATGTTTTTGTTATAAATTTAAAGATTTAAATTAGATTGGGGTCACTTATGAAAGATAAATTATTAAAGCTTGTAAAAAACAAAAAAGCATTGATAGTTGCCGGTGTCGTATTACTTTGCATAATTCTCATACTGGCAATATATTTTATTTTTATAAAAGGCAATAATGAACCTTCACTTCAGGAAACCATCGACGGAAGAGTTCTCGCATACGAGACTGATTTAAGAGATTCTTTAGAAACTCTGGACAGTAACGATGCAGTCGTAAAATATCTGGTTAACTGGGGTAAGAATAAAAACATAGATGCAAAAGCCGATTATCATAACAATGTAGTATTCAATATCCCTGCAACAGCTGCGGCTAATGAACAAAAGCCAACAGTTATCGTCTGCGGATACAATGCAGATTGTATGGAATCATATATACACAGCATTGTTTGCGCTCTTACTGTTGCTAAAACCACTACTGAACACGGAGACCTCAAGATTATTTTTGTTTCAGAAAATCCTGACGACTCCGGTAACGTTGAAAAAATCTCTTCAAAATATTTTAGTGATAACACTCAGGCATTTTATTTAGGTAATACCAATAATTCAAAAATAGGTATTGCAACAGGTGGATTTAATAAATACACAATCTCTAAAAATTACAAAGAAGTACGACCTTCTAATAACAAAGCTTACAAAATCAGCATTTCCGGTCTTCCTGAACAAATGATGGACAGCAAATCAGTCAAGACTCCAAATCCTATTAAGCGACTTGGAAATCTTCTTGCAACATTCAAATCAAACTCCATTATATTTGAATTGGCATCCTTTGAAGGCGGAAAAGATGCTTCCGTTACTCCAGGAAATGCTTCAATGACTATAGTTGTCAACAATGATGCTACAACAAAACTTGAAAACCAATTAAATAAAGCTATTGAAAAATTCAATGATTCTTATTCAGAAAAATATCCTGATGCGGCATTCACTTTTGAAGTATGTGATCTCCCGTCAAGAGTAGTGAACAGTGACGATACAGAACATTTAGTGAGTCTTATGTACACCCTGCTCAATGGAGAGTATTCAGTAGATGAGGAAGATGATGACTATATAACTTCTTATTCAAATATTGGATATATTTCTATTAAAGCAAGAAAAATAACTATCCTGACTGCGGCATCAAGTTATGACAGTTCAAAACTATCAGAAATCACTGAATCATACAAAACAATCAGTGCCTTGTCAAATATCGGTTTCAAAGTTTCATCATCAAAAGCTGTGTTTGCAGCAAATGATGCCGGTAAGGAATTGGCTAAAAACTTCATAGTTTCTTACAAAAAATATAAGACTACTGAACTTGAAAAGAAAAATGTGCCTGAATATACACCGTGCTATTATTTAAGCAAACTCAATGAAAAAGCCGGTTTAATATACTTAGGCGTTACTGAAAAAACACAAGATAACTTTGCCGGCGGCTTAATTGTTCATATGCAGCCGTAATCAAATAATCGCAAAAAACACCTGCCTACTCGGCAGGTGTTTTTAATTCAACAGTAGTAAACTGAACGATATGATTTTTTACATCATGAATTGTAATTTTTAAGTTTTTCCATTCAAATGATACGTTTTCCCCTTCTTCAGGAATTCTGTCGAGAATATCACATACAAATCCATTAAAGGTGTCATAATCATCAATCGGTAAAGCTATCTTTAAAATTTCTGCAACATCTTCTAAATCTGCTGAACCGTGAATCAGCCATGATGTATCTGAAATTTTCTGAATATCCAATGCTTTGTCCGGGTCTTCTTTTTCTGAAATATCTCCAAATAAGGATTCAATTATATCATGCAGAGTAATAATTCCTGACATTCCACCATATTCATCAATTACAACTGCAAAGTAGTCTCTGCTTGTCTGCATTTTCTTGAAAAGAGTATTAGCTTTCATACTTTCAGGAATCAGCATTGCTTTTTCCACCACATGTTCCAGAATATACTCTTTTGATAGTTCTTTGCTTCTGAAATAGTCTTTGGTGTCAAGGACTCCTACGATATCATCCAGACTTTCTCCGCATACAGGGTAAAGATTATGTCTGCTTTCCTTTATAATTTCCTGCCACTCTTCAATTTCATCTTCTGTACTCAAGGCGATTACATCACGTCTGTGAGTACAAAGCTCATCAGCAGTTATGTCGTTAAATTCAAATACATTCTGAATCAATTCATTTTCTTCAGAAGGAATGGTTCCCTTTTCTTTACCTTCTGCCAGCATCATTCTTATTTCTTCTTCAGTGACTGCACTGTCCTCTTCCTTTGGATTAATTCTAAGAATTTTTAAGCATAAATTAGTAGAAAGAGTCAAGAACCATACAATTGGTGCACAAATCTTTGCAACCCAGTACAATACGCCACTCATCCCAAGTGCAATGCCTTCTGTTTTTTTCATTGCAACTCGCTTTGGAACAAGTTCGCCGAAAACAAGGGTGAAGTATGCCAGCACAACGGTAATTACCATGATAGAAACGGTTTTGAGCGCTTCTTCAGGAACATTGACACCCATATTTACAAGCCATTTTACAAGCGGTCCGGCAAAATTTTCTGCTGCAAAAGCTGACTGCATTAAACTGGCAAGCGTGATGGCAACCTGAATTGTTGATAAGAACTTCGCAGGTTGATCTGTGAGAGCAATTAATCTTTGTGCTCTTTTATCTCCGCTGTCAGCCATTTTTTTCATTTTAGTATCATTCATTGAGATTACAGCAATCTCAGCTGCCGCAAAAGCTGCATTTACGGCAATAAGAATAATAAGTAATATAAACGCATCCATTTGTTAAAATTTTTCCTTTCTTATTAAATCCAAATTTACAAAAAACACAATAAGGCACAGCTTTTAAGATCTATAATCTTCAAAAGCTGTACCTTATTAAAATATCTCTTGTTTTAAAAGGTTCCCGTGACAATCGGAATCTTCCATTTCTATTCCCCTTTTTTAAGTATTGAAGCAAATATTACCACATAACAATCCTGCAGTCAATATCTATTCCTTTTCTAACAAGCAAATAGCCTCTATATGTTTTGTGAAAGGAAAGTTGTCAAAAGGCTTCAGATATTTGCACTTATAGCCGTAGTAATCCATATATCTTATGTTGTCTGCAAGAGTCTTTGGATTGCAGGAAACATATACAATCTGCTTCACTCCGTATTCTAAAATCTTGTCCAGTGCCTTAGGCTGAATTCCCACTCTCGGTGGGTCTACAACTATTACGTCAGGTTTATCTTCTACTGTCTTAAGCACTTCAAATACATCGCCTGCAATAAAATCACAGTTTTCAAGGCCGTTAAGTTTTGCATTTTCTTTGGCAGCTTCTACTGCTTCCTCAACCAGCTCAATTCCGAGAACGTGCTTTGCTTTAAGCGCCATAATCTGGCTTATTGTCCCTGTGCCGCAGAAAAGGTCGAATACATTTTTACCATCAAGTCCGTCAATCAAATCGATAGCTTCTGTGTATAAACGCTCTACGGCTTCCACATTGGTCTGGAAGAATGAAAAAGCGCTCACTTTAAAATCAAGTCCAAGAAGCTTTTCCATATAGTAGTCTCTTCCCCACAGTGTCTTTAGACTGTCGCAGACAACTGCATCGGCAAGGCGGTCATTAAAAGTTCTGAGCACGCCTACAATTTGATTATTGAGTTTCAAACCGAGAAGTCCTTCCACATACGCTTTTTCGTCAAAACCTTCTTCTGAAGAGGTAACGATATTGATGAGAAGCTCACCGGTTCTCATACCTTTTCGAACAATAAGGTTACGCAACAAGCCTAAATGAGACTTTTTGTTATAATGCTTATATCCTCTCTCAATGGCAAAATCTAAGGTAAATCTTAAAATTTTGTTGAAATCTTCATCAACCAGCTGACATTCATCAACGGTGATAATAGACATAAAATGCCCTTTTTTGTGCATTCCAAGGGTAGTTTCTCCGTCTTTAACCATATCACCGAAGGTGTATTCCATCTTGTTTCTGTATCTGTACTGACAAGGGCAGCCTTCAATAAAATCAATTTTTTCCGGAGAAACTTCCTTCTTTTCAAGAAGCGCAAGAACCTCTTGCTCTTTTATTTCAAGTTGTTTTGGGTAGTCATGCTCCTGATAGATACATCCACCGCAAAATTCATTATGTTTACAAATTTCCATTATTGTAAACTTCCTCCCAATATATTAAAATCTTCCGTATTTTTCGTAAAATTCGTGTTTGTACTCAAGGAATCTGTCTTCTTCAATGGCTTTTCTGATGTTGCCCATCATATTTACAAGGAAATGCAAGTTATGAGTTGACAGAAGCATTGAAGAAAGCATTTCGTCTGCTTTGAACAAATGTCTTAAATACGCTTTAGAATAGTTTCTGCAAGTGTAGCAGTCACATTCTTCATCAAGTGGAGACCAATCTCTTTCGTACTGCTTGTTCTTGATATTTACTCTGCCATGAGATGTCATTGCGAGTCCGTGACGGGCGATTCTTGTCGGAAGAACGCAGTCGAACATATCTATGCCTCTTTCAACACCTTCAAATAAATAATCAGGTGTACCAACTCCCATCAAGTAACGGGCCTTTTCCTCAGGAAGATAATCTACACAATCGTCCAGAATATCTACCATTATTTCTTTAGGTTCGCCTACTGACAATCCTCCGATTGCATAACCGGGCAAATCCAGTTCTACGATTTCTTCAGCGCTCTTCTTTCTCAGATCCTTGTACATGCCGCCCTGCATAATTCCAAACAAGGACTGACGTTCCCAGTCCTGATGAAAGTCCTTGCAGCGCTTAAGCCATCTGGTTGTTCTTTCAAGTGAGTCTTTGACATATCTTCTGTCCGCAGGATATGGCGCACATTCATCAAATGCCATCATAATATCAGAACCTAAAGCATTTTGGATTTCAATGGCCTTTTCAGGTGTGAGCATATGCTTTGAACCGTCAATATGTGAACGGAACTGCACACCTTCTTCTGTAATCTTTCTCAATTTTCCCAATGAAAAAACCTGGAACCCGCCGCTGTCGGTCAAAATCGCTCTGTCCCAGTTCATAAACTTATGGAGGCCGCCTGCCTCTTTTACAATTTCGTGCCCCGGTCTCAAATATAAATGATAAGTATTGGAAAGGATGATTTCTGCACCCATTTCCTTAACCTGTTCGGGACGCATAGCTTTTACAGTAGCCTGAGTTCCCACAGGCATAAAAACAGGAGTCTGAATATCTCCATGAGGTGTATGCAGAACACCTCTTCTTGCTTTAGTCTTGCTGTCTTTTTTTATTAATTCGTATGTTACGGCGTGTTTCATAAAATTCCTTTCTTTTAGAGAATCAACATGGCATCACCATAGCTGAAAAATCTGTATTTTTCTTCAACGGCCACATCGTAGGCCTTTAAAATTTCCTCTCTGTCATACAAGGCAGAAATCAACATGAGAAGTGTGGATTTAGGCAGATGGAAGTTTGTTATCAGGCTGTCCACCAATTTGAATTCGTATCCCGGATAAATGAAAATTCCCGTGCTGGAATTACCTGCTTTGAGCATATATCTGCCCGCTTCTTCGTCAAATACAGCGGCACTTTCAAGAGTTCTTGATGAAGTTGTGCCTACAGAAATAATTCTTCCTCCTGCCCTAATTGTATCGTTGACAATACGAGCAGTTTCTTCACTGACAGAATATTCTTCAAAATGCATATGATGTTCTTCTATATTTTCAACCTTAACAGGTCTGAAAGTACCAATTCCCACATGAAGTGTCACATAGGCGATATTGACACCCTTTGCTTTTACCTTTTCGAGAAGTTCTTCAGTAAAATGAAGCCCTGCTGTAGGTGCTGCCACTGAACCTTCTTCGTGAGCATATACAGTCTGATACATATCTTTATCGTCTTTGTCACTCGGTCTTTCAATATATGGCGGAAGCGGCATCTGTCCGATTTCTTCAAGACGTTCAAGAAATACTCCGTCATATATAAATTCGGCGTGTCTTGTTCCATCTTCACCGTAATCTTTAATTACAGCTCTGAAACTTCCATCCTCTGTAAAAGACACAGAATCTCCTACTTTAAGGCGCTTACCGGGACGTACCATGGTTTCCCAGACATCGCCTTCAAGTCTTTTAATTAAAAGAAACTCTACCTTTGCGCCGGTGCCCTCTTTAATCCCGTAAATTCTTGCAGGAATAACTTTAGAATCATTCATCACAAGGCAATCCCCGGGTTTAAGATAATCCAGACAATCATAAAAGTGTTTATGGTCAATAGTTTTGCTGTCTCTGTCAAGAACCATAAGTCTGCACATATCGCGTTCTTCCATCGGACGCTGTGCGATGAGTTCTTCAGGAAGACAGTAATCAAAATCATTAATATGCATAAAAATCTCCAATTATATTTATTCTTCAGGTACCGGCAATCCCAGGTGTTTATATGCCAGATTAGTTACCATACGTCCCTTCGGTGTTCTGCTGATATACCCTATCTGCAGCAGATACGGTTCATAGGCATCTTCTATGGTAACACGTTCTTCACCTATAGAAGCCGCAATGGTATCAATGCCAACAGGACCTCCATTAAAGCGCTCGATTATAGATGTTAGAATCTCTCTGTCGAGGCGTTCAAGCCCCATATCATCAATCCCAAGTGCATCAAGACCCTGCTTGGTAATCTCCAAATCAATCTTATCCTTGCCGAGAACCTGAGAAAAGTCTCTGATTCGTTTAAGAATTCTATTGGCTATACGAGGAGTTCCTCTTGATCGCTTAGCCATTTCTATTACGGCATCATTATCAGCAGTTATTCCGAGAAGCCCTGCAGAACGATTGATGATTTGAGACAGTTCTTCAATAGTATACATCTCAAACTTACTGAGTACACCGAATCTGTCTCTGAGCGGAGCAGAAAGGCTTCCGGCTCTTGTTGTTGCTCCAATCAAAGTGAATTTTGAAAGATCCAGTCTGATGGAACGAGCTGAAGGGCCTTTGCCGATAATAATATCCAGGGCAAAGTCTTCCATTGCCGAATAAAGTACTTCTTCAACAGAACGATTAAGTCTATGGATTTCATCGATAAACAGCACATCGTTTTCATTCAGGTTTGTAAGGATTGCAGCCAGATCTCCTGCTCTTCCGATAGCAGGACCTGATGTTATCTTGATATCTACACCCAGCTCATTGGCAATAATCCCTGCCAAAGTAGTTTTACCAAGGCCCGGAGGACCATAAAAGAGAACGTGGTCCAAAGATTCACCACGCATTTTAGCAGCTTCAATAAAAACCTTTAAATTGTCTTTAGCGTTTTTTTGTCCTATATATTCTTCAAGAGTCTGAGGCCTAAGACCTGTTTCCTGTTTTAATTCGCCAGGACTTATGTTTGCAGATGTTATTCTTTCGTTATCCATAATATCCCTTTCGTATTAGAATAAGTTTTTCAATGCTTTTTTAATGTAATCTTCACTGGATAAACCTTCATCGTTAACAGTTGACACAGCATTGAATGCCTCTGCTTTTGTATATCCTAATGCCACCAATGCATTAATAGCTTCAGTTCTGTTGTCTGCAGAAATACCCGGTGTTTCACCGCCGATAACCACTCTGTCAACTTCTCCGTCCATCTTACCGATTTTGTCTTTCAGTTCCAGAATGATTCTTTCAGCAGTTTTCTTTCCAATACCGTTTGCTCTTGCGATTTCTTTTGCATCTTCAAAGGTAATGGCTATTTTCAATTCGTCTGCAGAAAGAGTTCCAACGATGGCCATGGCTCCCTTCGCTCCCACTCCGCTGACAGTTATGAGTTTTTCAAAGATTTCAAGAGTTTCCTTGTTATGAAAGCCATACAAACTCATATCATCTTCTTTAACAATCATAGATGTATGCACCATAACAGAATCACCTATACTATATTTATAAACGGGGGAATTTGCCGGTATAAAGACTTCCAAGCCTATGCCTGACGGTGTTTCGACAACGATTCCTCCGTTCACATTCATTGCATATATTCCTTTGATGTATCTTATCATAATTTAACACCTTTCAAAATATTCTTCGTATTTGCTGAGTGCGCATGACAAATTGCTGCAGCAAGTGCATCGGCCGTATCATCAGGTTTTGGAGCAGCTTTTAGATTCAGCATTGTTTTTACCATATATTGAATCTGCTGTTTATCAGCTCTGCCGTATCCTACAAGAGCCTGTTTAATCTGCAGCGGTGTATATTCATTAATTTTAAGATTGCCTTTTTGACAAGCCAAAACAGCAACACCTCTTGCTTCCCCAACCAAAATAGCAGTCTTGGCGTTACTGTTAAAAAACAATTCTTCAATCGAGGCCTCATCAGGCTGATACTTTGACATTATCTCCGTCAGTCCGTCATACAGTGCTTCAAGACGACAAGGCATATTCATAGAAGTATCTGTGGTGATAGCACCGTAATCAACTACCGAAAACCGGTTTCCTATTACATCTATTACTCCCCAACCTAAAATCGCATAGCCGGGGTCAATGCCTAAAATACGCATTTTTCAACCTCTTTCCCTCTTTGTACGAAAAAATTATAACACACAAACATTTGTTTGTCTACTTGCAAAGCTAAAGTCATTATGTTAAAATTTTAATGAAGTATTATGAATATGCAAAGGAGAATTGTGTATGCGTTATTCAAGACAAAACAAGATTTTAGATCTAATCAACAATTACGAAATCGACACACAAGAAAACCTGGCTGCTATCCTGAGAAACCACGGATATGATGTTACCCAGGCAACTGTGTCAAGAGACATTAAAGAGTTACAGTTGGTAAAAGTATTGTCTTCCTCCGGCAAGTACAAATACGCTGTGAGTTCACACAAGGATTTGCCTGCTTCAGAAAGATTCTCGAAGATTTTCCGTGAAACAATTACTTCATTCACATCTTCAGGCAATATCGTTGTAGTAAAAACACTTTCCGGCTGCGGCCCTGCTGCAGGAGAAGCCATTGACACATGCGGATTACCTCACATTGTAGGCAGCATCGCAGGAGACAACACAATCTTCCTTCTTGCAGATTCCGAAGAAAATGTGCCTATCATTCTTGAAAAGTTTCAGGAAATGTTAGCAACGAGAGGTAAAAATGATTAATCACATCAGCATAAAAAATTTTGCTATTATTGAAAACACTGAAATTGATTTTCAGGAAGGTCTTAATATAATCACAGGAGAAACAGGTTCAGGTAAGTCAATAGTTATTGAAGCCATTAGTTTAGCTTTGGGCAGCCGTGCCGACTCCTCATACGTCAGAACTGGCACCGACAAAGCTGTGATTCAGCTTGCCGGCACTTTGAATGATGAAGATTATGTTATTACCAGAGAAATTACGGCTAATGGCAAAAATTTATGCAGAATTAACGGCGAAATCGTTACCCTCGCACAGGTAAATCGCCTTTCTTCCAAGCTGGCGGATATCCATGGTCAATACGACAATCAGTCTCTTCTTAATCCGGACTATCATATTGTACTGCTGGATTCATATAAAAACTCCGACTCCAAAGAAATCAAGGAAAACCTTGCAGAAAAATATTCAACATATATGCAATGCCGCAAGGAACTTGCTCAACTTCTTTCTATGGAAAAAGAAAACGCCCGCCAACTTGATTTTTATAAATACGAAGCAAATGAAATTGAAAAAGCGAATTTGGTAATTGGAGAAGATGCTGATCTGTCAGAAAGAATTTCTCTGCTCCAGAACAGTGAAAAGATTTTTGACAATGTAAGCAAAGCATACCAATGTATGTATGACGAATCACCTTCCGTTATGGACGGCCTTAATTTAGCCACAAAATCCATAGAGGAAATCGCCGTATATGCTCAAGGTATTGCATCTCTTTACGAAGAAATCAACGACATTTACTATAGACTTGAAGAGTTATGCCATCAGATTCGTGAGGTGAAAGAATCTATCGTATTTTCACCTGCAGAGTTGGACGAAGCTATCGCAAGGCTTGATTTGATAGACGGTCTTAAGAAAAAATACGGTTCTACTATTGAAGAAATATTAGAATACGAAGCTAACCTTCAAAAGAAACTTTCAATTGCAGAAAACTTCGATGAAGAAAAAAAATCCATGATGATTGCTCTCAAGAATGCCAAAGCAAATCTTCTTGAATGCTGCAGCGAACTTACAAAAGTGCGCAAAGAAAAAGCACTTGAACTTGAGCAATCAATTCAAAAAGAACTCCACGACCTGAATTTTAAAGATTCTCTGGTCAAAATCAGTATTGAACCTCTTGAAGAGCCTTCTGAATCAGGTATGGACAAGGTTGAAATTCTTATTACAACCAACAAAGGTGAACCGTTGAAACCTCTTTACAAAATAGTTTCCGGCGGTGAAATGTCAAGAATAATGTTGGCTTTCAAAAATATCATCAGTTCCTACGATCAAATTCCAACCCTTATATTTGATGAAATTGACAATGGAATCAGTGGCATTACTGCCAGCATCGTCGGTAAAAAATTAAAAGAAATAAGTGCCCAGCGCCAGATTATCTGTATTACCCACCTTCCTCAGATAGCAGCATGCGGCCAATATAACTTCCGAATTTTCAAAGAGTCTGATGATACCAATACTTTCACTTATGTGCAGCCATTGAGCGAGGATGAAAAGATAATGGAAATTGCCCGGCTTCTCGGAGGTACTTCTATTACAGAAACCACTCTGATGACAGCAAAAGAATTAATTGAAAATGCCCATTAAAAAAAGAGGTCTTCCAAAAGGAAGACCTCATATTTTTTATGTATCTTCGAGTACCATTTCAATATCCCAATTTTCAAGATCTGTGTGCAGCAGATGATGGGATGTCTTTGATAAAGGTTCACCCAGATATTCTTCGTATGTAAGTTTTACGGATGGATTTTCGTGGGAGAATCTGATGTGGTTTGCTTTATCAAGGTCGTATAATTTTTCGCCTCTTATTTCAGCCATTTCTTCTCCATCACGGAATGGCTGGCCACCACCGCCTACGCATCCGCCCGGACAAGCCATAACTTCTACAAAGTCGTATTCAACCTCTTTTTTCTTGATAGCTTCCATCAGTTCTCTGGTATTGCCGAGACCATTTACTACCGCAACTCTCAATTTAGTTCCTTTCAAGTTGAAAGTCTCTTCCTTCCAGCCCCTTATACCCCTTACATTTTTAAATGCATCCGGTTCAGGGTTCTTCCCAGCAACTAAAAAGTATGCACTTCTGAGCGCCGCTTCCATTACACCGCCTGTTGTACCAAATATAACAGCGGCACCGGAACCTTCTCCGAAAATTGTATCAAACGGCATATCGGTTAAATCTTCAGGCTTGATACTGTCACATCTGATAAATCTGTCAAGTTCTCTTGTTGTAAGTACTAAGTCTACATCATTGCCTTTTCCTGAATCGTTAACCTGAGGCACTGCTCTTTCGTACTTTTTAGCCAGACAAGGCATAATAGATACTGAGAATACCTTGCTTGGATCCACACCCAGTTTCTGTGCTATGTATGTCTTGGATAATGCACCGAACATCTGCTGAGGTGACTTTGCAGTTGAAAGATTCTTTACAAATTCAGGATACTGTGTTTTAACAAATCTTAACCAACCCGGACAACAAGATGTGAACATTGGCCACTGATAGTCTTCCTTATGCGCTAATCTGTGAAGGAATTCGCTTCCCTCTTCCATAATTGTAAGGTCGGCAGTGTAGTTAGTATCAAACACATAGTCAATACCAATCTTTTTCAGCGCACATACAAGTTTTCCTGTTGTACTTGCTTCATCGTTAAGCCCAATCTGTTCGCCCCAAGCAGTTCTTACAGCAGGAGCAATCTGAGCAATAACAATTTTTTCAGGATCTGCCAAAGCATCATTGAGCACGTCTCTGTCGTCTCTTGTTCTTAAAGCGCCTACAGGACAATGTGTGATACATTGACCGCACAATGCACATCCAACCTTCTGAATATCGAGATTATCCCTCACACCTACGGATGTTCTGTGACCTGTACCCTTCAAATCCCAAACGCTGAGTCCTTGAACTTTTTCGCATATCTGAATACATCTCATACATTTGATGCATTTTGAAGCATCTCGTACAATCGGAAGGCGATTATCCCAACGATTTTTTTCTGCAGTGTTTTCTTCGTAAGGAATAACCATAATTCCCATATCATTAGCGATAGACTGCAATGTACAGTTGCCGCTTCTAACACAGCTTGCACAATTTGTATCGTGGTCGGAAAGAATCAATTCCATATTGACTCTTCTGGTTTTTCTTACACGAGGACTGTTAGTTATAACTTTCATGCCCTCTCTGCATTCTGTGTTACATGCTGTAACAAGTCGTTCCATTCCTTCTACTTCTACAAGACAAACTCGGCATGCACCGATTTCATTGATTTCCTTTAAGAAGCAAAGATGAGGAATATGAATACCTACCTTCTTGGCAGCTTCCATAATGGTAGTGCCTTCAGGCACAGATACTTTCTGTCCATTTATAATTAACTTTACCATTTATCGTTCCTCCCTCCTCTGAAAGATCCGAAACCATGGTAGTCACAGCGCAGACATCTTGAAGCTTCTCTTAAAGCTTCTTCGTGTGTCATGCCGTATTCGATTTCGTCAAAGTCGCTTCCTCTCTGTTTTGCATAACGCTCTTTCATTTCGATTCTTCCGCTTGGAATATGATCTGAAATTCCAGGGAGAGGAATGTCTACATTAGCTTCAATTTCGTGATTGAAGCCCAGGTATGCGTCAATATTTGCAGCTGCAACCTTACCTGCTGCGATGGCATTGATTACGGTTGAAGGACCTGTTACACAGTCTCCGCCGGCGTAAGTACCATTGCTGGAGTCTACTACACTGTTTGCTTCCGCCTTGATATTGCCTCTGAACACAGGAATACCGTAATCTTCAAAGAACTGAATGTCTGTTGCTTGTCCAATAGCAGAAATAATGATGTCACAAGGAATCTTTTCTTCGGCTTCAGATGAATCAACCGGCTTAGGTCTGCCGGAATTGTCAGCTTGACCTGCAATCTGAGGCTTAACCCAAAGAGCTTTAACTCTGCCGTATTTATCATTTTCAATTCTTGACGGTGCCTTCAATTCTAACAGGCTGCATCCTTCAGCGATGGCACCTTCAATCTCATTTGGCAGTGCAGTCATATCATCTTTACGTCTTCTGTATACGATGGAAACTTCTGATGCTCCGAGACGTTTTGCAGTTCTTGCTACGTCCATTGCTACGTTACCGCCTCCGATTACTACTACTGACTTACCTGCAAAGTCAGGCATAGCATCATCGCCAATTCCTCTGAGCATTTCAACTGCAGGGATTACACCTTTGCTGTATTCTCCCGGAATACCAATTCCCTTAGCATTATGGGAACCAATCGAAATGTAAATAGCATCGTATTTTTCTTTTATTTCAGCGATTGCTTCCGGTGAAGAAATATCGCAATCCAGTTTGCATTCCACGCCTGTAGAAAGAATTGCATCAATATCCCACTGGAGTCTTTCTCTTGGAAGTCTGTAATTTGGAATACCATATCTGAGCATACCACCAAGCTGAGATCTCTTTTCAAAGATTGTAACCTGGTGACCCATAATGGACAAGAAATATGCTGCTGATAAACCGGATGGACCGCCGCCGATAACAGCAATTTTTTTGCCTGTATTATCCATCTTTTCAGGAACAGGCACACTGCCGCAGTTATCTACAGCATAACGTTTGAGGCCTCTGATATTAATAGGCGCGTCTACCAATGTTCTTCTGCACTTATTTTCACATGGATGTTCGCAGATTAAAGCACAAACGGTTGGGAAAGGATTGTCCTTTCTTATTAATTTAACTGCATCATCGTATCTGCCAGCTCTAAGCAAAGCAATATATCCCGGTACATCTACTCCTGCAGGGCACATTGCAACACAAGGAACCGGCTGATCGTTATTTCTGATTGTCGGAGTGCAAGTATGATCTTTGATATGAGATTCAAAGTCATCTCGATAGCCTTGAATACCGCGCAGAACCATTTTAGCTGCTTCGGCTCCGATTGCACAGTCAGCAGAAACACTGATGGCTGTTGCAGTCTTTTCGAGAAGTTTAATATCTTCCATTCTCGGTTCTTTATCGGTATCTAAAATGTCATCGATAATTAGTTGTAACTGTCCAAGACCAACACGACAAGGAGCACATTTGCCACAGCTTTGGGAATGGCAAAGTCTTAAGAAGGATGCCGTTAAATCTACAGGGCACTGTCCAGGAGGGCTGGCAATGATTCTTCTTTCCAAATCTTTATGAAGCCCTTCTACAGTTTTTTGAACAATGTCCTGGGACTTAATAAAAAGTCTGTTCACTGTTTTACCTCCTCATTTTGGGTATATTTAAACTAGTCTTTCTTTATTTGTCAAATATTGTATTTATAATTATAAACTCTTTTATATATATTTTCAATCGACATATATGTACAAAAAGTTGTCGCTCCTATTGTAATTCACAATAAGAGCGACATAAAAAAATCATAGATTTTTATCTTCAGTAATATTTTTTGTCAGTTTTTGTAGAGAGGAAAAGTCTAATTCCATTAGTATAGTAGCTGCAAACATTAGGAATGCGCCGAAATATGCACGAGGGATTAATACTTCCCCTGCAAATAAGTATGCTACAATTGCGGCAAAAACCGGTTCCAATGCATATATTACGCAAACATGCTCTGCAGAAGTAAATCGCTGAGCTATAGGCTGCACAATCAGTGCTACTCCTGTACAGAATATGGATAGAAATGCTACCGCACCCCATACACCTGCTGATTGCGGCAAAACCGGAGTTTCAACTATAAAAGCCAATGCAAGATTACAAATTCCCGTTACACCAAGCGAAAATATTCCTATCTGTAATGCATCCACTTTTTCATTTGAAACAGCTTTTTCAGTCATTATTAACTCAAAAGCATAGAATAATGCCGTCATCATTGACAGTAAATCGCCCTTCAGATTGGCCATATTTATTGAAAAATCTTCGCCTAAAGTCAGAAGCGCAATGCCTGTGGTACACATAGTCAGTATAAACAACAACTTTCGGCTTGTTTTTTTCTTAAACAGTATACGTTGAAGAATCGGTACTATTACAACCGTCAATGAACAAAGAAAAGCAGCATTGGAAAGTGTCGTATATTTGACACCGAATGTTGAGCCTATATATACAAAAAACAAAGATATACCTATTATCAGACTATATCTCAATGTTTCCCTTGTAACATTAACAAGTTTTCTGCAGCAAATAATTGCAGCAACACAAAAAGCACCCAAAAATCGATAGGAATTCAGCGTAAAGGGGTCCATTTCAGTTAAGCTGATATCTGTCAAATAATAAGATGTTCCCCAACCAAGAGTAACAAGTAATATCATTCCGTCTGCTTTGAGTTGCTTTGACATAAACTAAATCCTCCCTATGAGCAGTTCAAGGGCAAGAGTTTGCTCCATCATTCCTGTCTTTATACTTCTGTCTATTTCATATAGTTGAATTAATATTTCTTTTATTTTTTTGTTACTGAACTTATCAGCAACTGTGAGAGCTTTTTTCAGTCTGTACGGATTCACTTTGAGAGTTTTAGCAATTTGTTCCTGATTCATATCGCTGTCCCTCAATTCTTTAGCCTCGAGCATGAGCTCAAATTGATTAACCAATAATCCAAGGATAGAATATACATCCCCTCCTGCTCCAAGCATATTATACAGAAGCCTGAGCGCCGTGTCTTTGCGGTTTGCGCCGATGGCATCAAGGAAATTGAAAGCGAATCTGTCCAGATCGCCATGAAGAGTTTGATCCACATCATCTTTTGTCACTGAAAACCCGCTCGCATGTGCTGCCAGCTTTTTAATGTCGTTCACAAGATTTAAAATTCTGTAGTCACTTTCTTTATTAAAATATCCGGTTTCGTCTATGAAATATCGTAATGTACTTCTGTCTATTTGAACTCTGTTGCTTTTAAACCGTTTTTCGGCAAATCCCATAAGCTGTGCCATATCAAGTCTTTCGAAAGCATAACTTTTGTGTTCTTTTTTCAGGTTTTTTACTAATGCTGCACCTTCGTCGGGATTCATACAGGAAAGAATAAGAATCGTACCTTCATTGGGAGAGTTGAGGTAGTTCATCAACTTATTCAGTTCACTTTCGCCAAATCCTTTGGCATTCTTCTTTAACAGCGGAGGGAAATTATGCGCCCAAACCACTCTCTTTACAGATAACATGGAAAAAGTATCACAAGCTTCCAACAGCGCTTCTGCTGTTGCATCTTCATCCTGTATTTTTACAAAGTCAAAGTCACGCATTGAATTATCAACATATTTGCCTACTATTGATTCTGCTGCCCAATCTATCAAGTATTCTTCTTCACCATACATAAATAAGACTGGTGCAAAATCACCGGCCTTTAAATCTTTATGAAATGTTTGAAATGCATGTTCCGTTTTGGTCTGATTGTACGCCATAAGTAATTTTTTCTCCTGATAAAGAAAATCCCACGCAGCCGTGAGTGTCATTTCTAAACAATATTATACCTTTTTCCTCACATTTTTCAATCACTTTAGAATTTGGATGTCCATAATTATTTCGTCCCACCTGTATAACTGCATATTTTGGATTAACTGCATCTAAAAACTCATCACAAGTACTGTATCGGCTTCCGTGATGCCCTATTTTCAATATATCCGCCTTTAAAGAATCCGTTCCCTTGTAGTATTCCATCATCTTTTTTTCACCTTCCGAATCCAAATCACCTGTAACAAGTATCCTGTAATCATTGTAGAATATCATAAAAACTGAGCAGTTTTCATTTGCATCCTGCCCTATATCCTCCGGTATACTGATCGGCCAAAGAGTTTTTATCTTTATAGCATCTTTTATAAGAACATTTTTTCCTGCCGTCTGACCTGAAATAAGCCTCTTTATCATTTTTTCTTCATTGAGCTCACAAAGACCTTTGTAATGATCCGTATGAAGATGGGTTGCCAAAGCCACATCAATTTTTCTTACACCATTTTTCAGCAAGTAGGGTTTCAATGTTTGTTTGCCTACGTTATAATCGATACTTCCGCCTCCGTCTATCAAAACATTATAAGACCCTGCCCTGATATGAATGCAGTCTCCCTGTCCCACATCTACAAACAAAATATCCGCCTTGGTTAGACCATTATATGAAAGGATTCCTATCAGTGCTGCAATAATCAAAAAGATTAATTCAAAACGAATCACTTTCTTTAATTGTTTTCTCATAACTAATATTTCAAAATGCTCAGATGAGAAATAAAACAAGGTCAAATAAAAGAAAACCAATGTCCACAGCGGCATACTGACCATATCGTAGTGCCCATAATTGCCTAAAGAAAGCACCTGGTTAATCTTCACAAGAAGGCTGCTTAAGGCTTCTACAAAAACATCAAGCCAACCTGTACATCCCAACATATATAGAACAAAATCTGCCAGAGCAAAAGGCATAAGAATACCTGCAATATATATTACAGGTATGTTCACAATCAGCGATGAAACAGACAATATATTAAATTGAAAAATCTGATAAGGTATCAAGCCAATATTAACAGCGATCATAGTGCTTACACCATCAGGGATTCTTCTCGGAATTAGTCTTTGTAAAAACGAAATAGCCAAAACGGCGAGAAATGACATTTGAAAACCCGCGTTATAAACGGTGTATGGGTTATAAATCATAAAACCGATAGCGACAACGGAAGCCGCCGTCAGCAAATCGTAGCGTTGGTCAAAGTACGTTCCCCACTCTTTCATGAGAATCATAACGGTTGCTCTTACGGCCGAAAAACTCCATAAAGCCATAAAACAATAGATAAAAAGAATTAATGTTGTCACAGTTAAAGTAAATATAGAGAACCTTTTACCAAGTACCTTTCTTATTAAACCGTAAAGTACGCCAACATGCAGACCGCTTACAGCCAAAATATGCGCCGTTCCGTTTTCTCTGAATTGGTCATATACATTTTCCTCAAGATGATTTTTGTCCCCAAACAAAATGCCTGCAACAATCCCTTTGCAGTTTTCAGAAAGTGAAGCCAAATACTCAAATCTCTTCTCAATCAAAATGTTTTCTATATTGTTTTCCTGAGATCGAATTATTTTTAATTCGTCAACATAAATAACCGCATCTATTCCTTCACTTTTTAAATGTTTTGCATAATCAAAACATCCCGGATTACGTCTGTCTTGAGGTTTTTCCATTATACCGGAAAATTTTATTTGGGATTTCCACAAATACCTCGGCAACTCATGGCAATTATACACAGTCAACAAAACCCTGATATCCCCTTTGATTTCAACAACTAATTTGCTTTTTTCCGATGTATGTTCTTCAATACTGATAACTTTGCCGGTGTAAACTGTACTTTTGCCGTACATCTCTTTATTCGAAAAATCCACATTTAAACCTGCATAATCTGCCAATACTATGCAAAACATTAAAATGGATGCAAATAAAAAAAGTTTGCGCCGCATAAAAGATTCTTCCTTTCATACTGCTCAAACTCGTTACCATTATATTCCATTTCCTCAATATTTTCAACTTTAAATAATTGAATTTTTATGTATAAAATGACCAATATTTCTTAACTTTACTGCTTATATATGGTATAATATTAGCGATTATGACAGAAAGTGGGTGAAATTTTGAGTAATTATAACGATTTCAAAGATTCCAACGAATCATTAGATCAAGAAACACCTTCAGGTTCAAGACGAGCTAATAGGAAAAAAAGCAAAAATAGAAAAATTGCTTTTAATAAGAAGACAACTTCCGGCCAAAAGGCGGCTACCGGCAGCAAATCAGCTTCCAATATTTCTGCAAAAGCCGGAGTTTTTAAATCGAAAGTTTCTGATTCCATGGGACCAAAAGTTGCTGCAATTATAGCAAAGCTCAAAGAAAAGTATACTAAAACCGTAATCTCTGCTGACGGCACTGAAACAGTTGCTCTTGATAAAAAGAATATCCTTAAGACAGCAATATGTGCATTTTTAGCAATAGCGCTGATAGTAATACTTTATGTAGGCATTGTTATTGCTACAGCTCCAAAGATTGAAACTGATAATGTTTACAGTTTATTATCACAAAGTTCTATCCTCTATGATGATGAAGGTAATATAGTAGATACTGCCCACGGTGGCGAAAATCGAACCATTGTAGAAATAAGCCAGATTCCGGAACATACTCAGGCGGCTTTCATCGCTTTGGAAGATAAGACATTTAAAAAACATAACGGCTTTAATATCATCAGACTCTTTGGTGCTCTCAAGGATGCCGTTTTCAACGGAGGTCATATCAGCGGTACTAGTACTATTACACAGCAGCTTGCCCGTAACCTCTATCTTGAAGACCGTATGGGTGAACGTTCAGTTTCCCGTAAAGTAACTGAAGCGTATTACACTATAATACTTGAAAGCAAACTGAACAAAGATGAGATTCTCGAAGCTTACCTCAACACTATCAACTTCGGTCAGTGTTTCGGTATTCAGGCTGCGGCTCAAACATACTTCTCAAAGGATGTTGAAGACCTTACTATTGCAGAATCTGCTGCTCTCGCTGCTATTCCGCAGTATCCGCAGGCTTACAAACTCATCACTACATGCAATGTTTCAGAAATTGATGACAATACACCTAACTTAATCAGAACAAGTGGTGATACTGCTTATCTGTGGAACGATGCCGGAAGAGACAGAATGCTCACTTGCTTATACCTGATGCACGATCAGGAATATATTTCTGACAAGGAATATAAAGAAGCAAAAAATACAGAAATTAAAGATATGGTTAAACCAAATCTTGATGCTCTTTCTTCCGGTTCCAACTACTTTGCAGACTATGTAATTACTACTGTAATCAATGATCTGCAGGAAAAAGCCGGATACACCAAACAGGAAGCTTCCGATCTTGTTTATAACGGCGGTATTCAGATTTATACAACAATGGATTCTCAGGCTCAAGATATTATGGACAAAGAGTTCAATAACAGCAGCAACTTCCCTAAGGCAATCGGATATTCAAAAGATGCTGACGGTAATATCAAGAATCCAAAAGGCAGCGGTGTCCTGTTATATGCTCATTCAAACTATTTCAATAAAGACGGACAGTTCGTACTGAATTCAGACGAATATAAGATGAATGACGACGGAACACTTACCATCTATGCCGGCAAGAGATTACATCTTTATAACACAACTGTTAACGGTAAAGATGATGTCAGCGTTGAATTTAAAAATATGTACGTTGAAGAAAACGGAATTATCTATTCTATCAGCGGTGGATATATCAACATTCCTCAGGATTACAAATCCAAGGATAAAGACGGAAACTTAGTTGTTTCAGAAAAATTCTTTGATGATTATCCTAAGTTCTTCCAGGAAAAGGACGGAAAGTTATATACAAAGGACTACACTCTGAATCAACGAGTAATTCAGCCTCAGGCTGCAATGGTTATCGTTGATAACGAAACAGGTCAGGTTAAGGCCATGAGCGGTGGACGTAAAACATCCGGACGTATGCTTTACAACAGAGCTATAATTCCTAACCAGCCTGGTTCCTCCATCAAACCTCTGGCAGTTTATGCTGCAGCTCTCCAGAAGAGTTTTGAATTATCTGAAAAAGGTCAGACATTCTCCTATACAACAACAGGTTTTGATAAGCAAGGAACTGCTTTGTGGGGTGACTACATTACTGCAGGTTCAATCGTAGATGACGAACCATTGACAATTGAAGGCAGAGTATGGCCAAAGAACTCCTACAGTGGCTACAGAGGTTTATATACTTTCAGAACAGCACTCCAGCAATCCGTTAATATTTGTGCAGTAAAAATTCTCGCTCAGGTTGGAGTTGATTATTCAGCAGACTTAGTAGAAAAATTCGGTATTTCCACCTTTGACAGAGAAGGTGACCTGAATCTGGCAGCTCTCGGTATGGGTGGTATGGTGGCAGGTGCAACACCTCTTGATATGGCAAGTGCGTATACAGTATTTGTAAACAATGGTGTACTCAACTCCCCTACTGTTTATACAAAAGTTACAACAAGAAACGGAGATCTTCTTTTAGAATCTGAATCTGAAGAAACAGAAGTTTTAGACCCAGGCGTTGCATGGATTATGAGAGATATCTTAAGAACAGTAGTTACTGAAGGTATCGGAAGTCCTGCATCTATCTCCGGAGTTCCTGTAGGCGGTAAAACCGGTACAACAGATGACCAGTACGATATCTGGTTCTGCGGTTTCACACCAAAGTATAGTGCAGCACTTTGGATTGGTAATGACGTTAATATGAAACTTTCCTCCTATTCCAACGCAACCGCAAGAATGTGGGGAAAGATTATGGGACAGATTACTGATGCACGCGGCGGCTCCTACTCAGAAAAACCTGATAACGTTGTTCAGGTAACAGTCGATACAAAGAGCGGACTTCTGGCTACTTCTGCAAGCGGAAGCCATACAAGAAATGAATACTTCATTTCAGGTACACAACCTACTGCAACAGATACATCACATCAGACAATGTTAGTATGCAGTGCCAGCGGATATCAGGCTACTCCATCATGCCCATCCACTAAATCAAAAACAGGTATCTTAAGACCTTATGAACCAAACACCAAGGTCAGCGATTACAAGAATGAATTACCACATTACTTCTGTAATCAACACAATCCTAACCCTAACGACTACCCTACCAAACCGGGACTTAAGGTAACGATTGTTGATATCCCTGTGCTACCTCCTTCCACAGGAGATGATGATTCATCCGATGATAATTCATCCGACGATAATACAGATGGACAATCAGAAAATGAATAAACCAATAAAAAAATCCACATCACTATGATGTGGATTTTTTATTGCTGCTTTTAGTTTAGCAGTTAGATTTTATACTAATCCTACGTATGGAGCAACGGAAATAATAATTGCCGCTACAACTAACATTGGTACTAAAGTCTTAAGCATAGTCTTTAAGTATGTTGGATATGATGTACCTGTCATTTCACACATTGCCATATTTGTTGCTTCAGGGTAAATACCACAGATGAAGTTAACACCGCATGTGAATGCAGAAATTAACAGAACCTGACCAGCAGTGCCGCCAGCGCTTGAAGTTGCGAATAATGCTAATGCGATAGCACCGAAGATTGGCATTGTGATACCAGCTACGCCGGAAGTGGACTGTAAGAACAGAGCAATCATCAGGTAAACTGCGATAGCTGCGATTACGAATGCCCATAAAGGAACACCTGTTAAGATGTCACGTAACCAGTAAATGAATGTGATGGACATACCGGAGTACTTGTCGCCCATGAATACGCCGATACCTCTGGATACAGCTAATACCAGAATAACGGACATTAAGTCAGCAGCACCACCAGCAAAAGTCTTAACGAATACCTTTTCAGGCATTTTATTTACAATGGCAATTAATACAGCACCAATTAACCAAGTAGCACAGAATTCATCGAAGTACCACCATGCAAATTCGCAAAGACCGTCAACACCCAGTAAATTACCGATGAAAGTACCGGATAAGTTCTTGTAAGCGTTAACTGTGTTAAATACTGTTTCACCATCGCCAATGGAATCCCATGGAGCATAACCAACGATAGTTACGATGATTACCATTACAAATATAAACAGAGAAGCTTTGTGCTTACCAGTTAAAGGCTTAATTTCGTCTACTTCGAAAGAAGCATGTAAGCTTGCTGCTTCTGGATTGTCTACAACAGACTTTGCAGGATCTTTTTTAACAGAAGCTGCATATCTTGTAACGGAGAAGCAACCGATAACTAATAATACTACAAATAAAATCATTCTTAAAACGATACCGTCGCCGATGCCTAAATCAGGATCGCCGATAGCAGCAACAGCTGCACCGATAGCATAAGGGTTTACAATGTCAGCCATGTTACCTGCAACAGCACCAACGATGATTACCATAATACCGGTAAATGCATCATAACCTGCTGCTAAGAACATTGGAATAACTACGATTGCATAAGCAGGCAGTTCTTCCCATAAACCGTATACAGTACCCATTACAGCGAAAGCGAACATCAGAACACAAATCAGAGTGTTTCCGCTGAATCTTCTTAATAATGCACCGATACCAGCGTCTAAAGCACCTGTTGCATTTAATACAGCAACGAAACCACCGGATACAATAAGAGCTGCAGCAACCTGTACACCTTCCTGTAAGCCAAGAATTGGAGCTAAGAAGAAGTCCCAAAGACCTACAGGATCTGTTCCTGCGTTTTCAATAACGTTGCCATCTGCATCAAATGCCGCATTGAAGATGATTTCTCCATCAACAACTACGGAAGTTGGTACGAACCAAGTCAGTAAACCAACAATGAATAAGAAGATCGTTACGATCATTAATGCAGAAGGCATCTGAAATTTTTTCTTTTTGTTTAAATTTTCAGACATTTTAAAGTTTCCTCCTAATAAATAATTACATATATCAACGATTTATTTTGCTAATTGATAAATCGCTTCTAACATAATTTCAAGCCAGATTTTAAGTTTGTCAATTTCAAGATACTCATTTGCCATGTGCATAGTATCTTCCTGTCCCGGAAGCAGACAACCAAATGCAACACAGTTTTCCATAGTTCTGGAGTAAGTTGCACCACCGGATGACTGTGGCTGGCTTTCATAGTCGCCTGTTACTGTTCTGTAAGCTTCCATAAGAGTTGTAACCAACTTGGAATCCTTTGGAACATATAAAGGTCTTTCTGTTGAATGAAGCTCATATTCATAACCTGTACCTGCAACCTTTGCCTGTACCTTTTCTATGATAGAAGCCGGTGCAAAGCTTACAGGAATTCTGCTGTCGCAGCAAAGAACAAGTTTGCCGTCCTTAACATAAATCATACCTACATTCAATGTTAAAGGACCGCAGTCTTCGTCTGAACAAGCAACACCCATCTTTTCGCCATAGAGGCAAGTTCCGAAGTGTTCGTTGTAGAAGTCTACAACTTCTTTTAATTCACCTGTGATTGACAGTTTGCCAAGTACATCCATCATAAAGCTGATGGCATTAACACCTTCCTGAAGATGTGCAGCGTGTGCACCTACCCCCTTTACAGAAAGGAGAAGCTTGTCTTCTTTTTCTTCTACCGTATAAATAGAAGGATCTTTAGCTTCAGCTATTGCTTTCTTCAGTTCATCTGCAAACTTAACATCTAATTCAACCTTTGCAGAAGATGGAACAGAGTTAAATGCATTACCGCCCTCAATGAAAGGCATATCTTTAACTTCGCGAGTTAAAGTGTACTGTAATAAACCGAGTTCAGCATATGTGAGCGGGAACTCTGAGTCAGGGGAGAAAGCCATTGTAGGAAGTTCAGGTTTTACTTCATTTAAGTAATAGTTCATACACTTCCAATCTGTTTCTTCGTTTGTTCCGAGAATAATTCTGACTCTCTTGCTCAAAGGAACATTTAATTCCTTAAGAATCTTCATAGCATAGAGACAAGTTACGATAGGGCCCTTATCATCAAGAACACCTCTGCCGATAATCTTATCTTCAGTAATAACGCCTCCCCAAGGATCTGTATTCCATCCATCTCCAGCAGGTACAACGTCAACATGGCCTAAAATCCCAACTAATTCTTCGCCTTCGCCATATTCGATATGACCAACATAACCATCAAAATTTTCAGTTTTGAAACCCATATCCTGACCCAGCTTCAAAGCTGCTTCAAGAGACTGTGCTACACCTTCACCAAAAGGCATGCCGGGTTTTTCTTCACCCTCAACGCTGTTAATTCTGCATAATGCAGCAATATCCTGCACTAAGGATTCCATTGAATTGTCAATTGCTTTTTTAAAATCCATGACTAAACCTTCCTAAACAATTATTTAACACATACTCCTTTATTGTATTAAAGTTCGTACAAAAAAGCAAGCATATTTTCTTCGAAAACATTGAAAAAAGTGCATTTTTCAATGCACTTTGGGTTTTTACAATTTTTTAAATTCGATAGTTCTCGCAATTACATCGTCTGCACCGAATACAGCCGAACCAGCCACAAGCATATCAGCTCCTGCTTCTGCAATTTCAGCCGCATTATCAAGGGTAACACCGCCATCAACTTCAATTACAAAATTCAGACCCTTTTCTTCTCTCAATTCTGCTAATTGCTTGATTTTTTTGAGAGCAGACGGTATGAATTTCTGACCGCCAAAGCCGGGATTAACAGACATTACTAAAACCAAATCAACATCTTCAAGAATATCTTCAAGCATTGATACCGGAGTTGCAGGATTAAGTGAAACTCCCGCTTTCACGCCAAGGGATTTTATTAACTGAATTGTTCGATGAAGATGAACACATGCTTCTTGATGCACAGTGATAAACTCTGTTTTATCTGTAACAAAGTCCTTTATGTATTTATCAGGAGTCTCAATCATCAGATGCACATCATAATTTAGTTGAGTACAATTATTCAGACTTTTCATTACGGCGCTGCCGAAGCTTATATTTGGTACAAAATGGCCGTCCATTACGTCCACATGAATGATGTCTGCACCGCCTTTTTCAATTTTTTCTACGGATTCACCGAGTTTTGCAAAGTCGGCAGATAAAATAGATGGGGCTAATTTAAACATAATTCCTCCTTGTCGTAAAACTAGTACTTTCTCTTGGTTCTCAATTCATCTTCATTAGCTACATAAGACTTGTATCTTAAAATATGAATTTCTTTGTTTTTTACTGCTTCGCGTACGGCACATTCCGGCTCTTTCAAATGTCTGCAGTTATCATATCTGCACTGTCCTAAATACTCAGAAAACTCAGGATAGTAATTCATCAGTTCTTCCGGATTGATATCCGCAATCTCAAAAGAGGTAAATCCCGGAGTGTCAAAAAGCATACCGCCGCCGTCTATATTAAAGATTTCAACATGTCTTGTAGTGTGCTTACCACGTTTGGTCTTCTGACTGATTTCGCCGGTTTCCATTTTAGCTTCCGGATGAAGCACATTGAGAATAGATGATTTGCCAACGCCTGATGGACCTGCAAAAGCTACCTTTTTCCCTGCTACCATTTCACGAAGCTGTTCAATTCCCTGTCCGGTCAAACTGCTGACACAAATAACATTATATACATTCTCATAGATTGATTTTATCTTTTGCAATTCTTCCTCAGAAACAAGATCACATTTATTGATGCATATAACAGGCTCAATATTATGCAATTCTGCCGTTATAAGGAATTTGTCTATAACAGGATAATTAGGTTCAGGATCCTTTGCTGCAAATACGACAATAAACTTGTCTATATTGGCAATGGGCGGTCTGATGAAATGATTCTTTCTCGGATATATCTCATCGATGACGCCTTTGGTCTCATCTTCCTTAGTTAGTTCCACGTTAACTTCATCACCGACGCAAAGGGTTATACCGCGATTTTTAAATATACCGCGGCCCTTTGCCTCAATAATTCCTTTTTCAGTTTGTATATAGTAGAATCCTCCGATTCCTTTTATAATTAAACCATTCATTATATTACTTTATTCGTTTGATCCTTCTCCGGAATCATTACCGGACTCAACACCCTTGCTAATTACAATGTCTATTGCACTTCCGGCTTCAAGTTCAGACCCAGCCTTTTGATGCTGTGAAATCACCTTGTTCTTTTCTACCTGAGCACTTTCCTGATAGTCGATATCTCCAACCTTGAATCCGGCCTTAATAATTTCATTTTTAGCTGCGTCAACATCTTTTCCTAACAAATCAGGAACAGTGAGCATATTCTTGCCTTTGCCGTCGCTGACCTCAATATCAATTTTTGTACCGGCATCAGCAGTATCACCGGGGTCAATGGATTGTGAAATAACAGTGTTTTCCGGTTTGGTACTGGATACCTTTACAATCAAGCCCAGTTCAAAACCAAATTGTTCCAAATACTTCTGAGCTTCTTTGTAATCCATATCTATGATGGAAGGAACTACCCCGTTTTTCTTGCCCAAGCTTATATTAACGGTGACCACTTTTCCCTTGCTGACTTTTGAATTCTTGCTAGGGGTTTGTGATGTGATAAGACCTTCTTCCTGATCTGGGCTGTATACGGATTCTCCTTTTTCAAGCTTCAGTCCGATTTCTTCAGCAATATCGGCTGCTTCTTCAAAAGTCTTTCCTGCAAAATCCGGTACGGTTATAGACTCATTATCTCCACTGAACCATCCCATCATTGCACCCAGTCCTATGATTCCTGCGATTATCACTATAACGGAAGCAGCGATAACAAAAATTTTTCTCTTGCTTACGCCTTTTTTCTCGGAAGTTTCAACTACCGGTTTTTCCTCTTCAATACTCTTGCTTTCACCCTTATCTACAAAAATAGGATTGCCCATAACTTTTGTAATAAAGTCTATATTGTCCAGTTCCTCAATCAACTCATCGGCTGACTTATATCTGTTGGTCTGATACTTGTCAGTTGCTTTAGAGATAACTCTTTCCAGCTGCGGAGGAAGTCCTGCAACTGTTTCAGATACAGGAGGAACTGTGTTATTAATATGCATCAATGCAATGCTGATAGGATTATCTCCGTCAAAAGGAACTTTGCCTGTCAGCATTTCATATAAAACAATTCCCAAGGAATATATGTCAGAACGTTCGTCCACATAGGAACCTCTGGCTTGTTCAGGTGAAAAGTAATGAACAGAACCCATTATCTTATCACTGCCTTCTGCAATACTTTCCTTGCTAACTGCTCTTGCAATACCAAAATCTGCCAGTTTTGCAATTCCGGATTCTGTAATAAGAATATTATGCGGTTTCACATCTCTGTGTATAATTTGATTTTTATGTGCAAGGCTAAGTGCTGAAGCAACCTGGCTTGCAATACTTATAGCCTCTTTGTAATCAAGTTTGCCTTTTTCTTCAATAATTTGACTCAGGCTCTTGCCTACAATCAATTCCATCACTATAAAATGGATATTTCCTTCTCTTCCAACGTCATATACATTAACAATGTTTGGATGAGAAAGCCCTGCTGCCGCTTGGGATTCCTTTTTGAAATTTTCAAGGAATTTTTCATCCTTTGCGAATTCAGGTCTTAATATTTTGATGGCAACATAGCGATTCAAAAGTCTGTCCTTGGCTTTGTATACAACAGCCATACCGCCTTCGCCTATTTTTTCCACCAATTCATATCTACCAACAAGTAATCTAGTACTCATGAACATCTTCCTCCGTAACCTTCAGGGCAATAACGGTAATGTTATCGTCCCCACCGTTTTTATTTGCTTCTTCTACCATATTTGAGCAAATATTCGACATTGTCGAACTTTCCTTTATGATTTCTTTAAGACGCTCATTGCTCACTTCATCATAAAGGCCGTCTGTACACATCAGGAAAACATCATCTTTCATAATGTTTAACTGGAAGAAATCCGGTTCAACAGTTTCATCTGCCCCCAATGCTTTGATGATGACATTCTTTCTTTCATCACAAGCCGCCTGTTCCTCAGTTAAAATTCCCGCCTTAAGTAATGTATGTACATAGGTATGGTCTTCTGTCAATTGTACCAATTCATCATCACGCAAAAGATATACTCTGCTATCACCGATATTGGCAATATATGCTCTGCCCTCTTTGGCATAAACTATTGCAATGGTAGTAGCCATACCTCTGTTTTCTTCATATTTAACTGCCATATTATAAATCTTTTCATTGGCTTTATCCAAACAATCCTGCAAATAGTTAACCACAGCGTATTTGTTTGTCGCCTTCTCAATAGGATTATTTACAATGTAATTGGCAATTTCACTGACTGCAGTTCTGCTCGCTATTTCTCCCGCGTTTCCGCCGCCGACACCATCTGCTACCAGATATACATTTTCAGGTAAGAGCACAAAGCAAGCATCTTCATTGTTACTTCGCCTAAGTCCTTTGTCGGACTTGAATCCAACCTCCATATATCCTCCTTAATTACTTCTTTTTATCATTTTACATACATAAAAGCCATCAAGACCCTCTGTAGGTAAAAACTGTCTTTCCTCTACAAGTTCAAAGTTATTGTTTTTCTTAAGAAACGTTCTTACCTGATTTTCATTTTCGTCCTTATTCACAGTGCAAGTGCTGTAAACCAAAACGCCATTGTCTTTAAGATATTTTGAAGCACGTTCCAAAATACCAGCTTGGATTGATACGAGTTCTCTTAAATCTTCATTTTCTTTATATTTAATCTCAGGCTTACGGCGAATCACTCCGAGTCCGGAGCAAGGTGCATCCACCAAAACTCTGTCTGCTAAACCGTTAAGGCTTGTATCGCCGACAATTCCGTCTAAAAGGGTTGGCTTAACAATTGATACTCCCAGTCGGTTTGCCTGCTCGGATATGAGTTTAAGTTTATGCTCATAAATATCACAAGAATACAATTGACCCTTGTCATTCATAGCTTCTGCAATAGCTAAACTCTTTCCGCCCGGTGCTGCACAGACATCTATAACAAAATATCCTTCTTCAGGGTCAAGTGCATCAGCCGCTAAAGCAGAAGCCTCGTCCTGTACGGAAAACATCCCCTGTTTATATTCATCTGTGTCAAGAAGACCGCTGCCTTCAACATAAAGAATTCTTTTTGAATGTTTGCCTGATGCAACCTTAAAACCTTTGCTTTCAAGCCTCGATTTTAGCATTTCAGGCGTTTTTTTCATAAGATTGACTCTTATGGACAGATGGGGCCTTTCATTGGAAGCCTTTAATAATGCTTCACACTTTTCTTCGCCATACTGCATAGTCCACATGTCAATAATCCATATTGGGAATGAATATCTGATGCTGAGTGCTTCTTTTTCATCATCCGGAAGTTTGATTCCATCTTTTTTCTTCAGATATCCTCTCAAAACACCGTTAATAAAGGTTTCTCTTCCTCTGCAAAGTTTCTTTGCCAGATTCACCGTTTCGTTTATAGCCGCGTATTCAGGAACGCTGTCCATGAACAAAATCTGATAAAGTCCCATCCTGAGAAAACATTTTTCTTTCTTTTTTACTTTATTAATACCTGATGGAATCAGTTGATTCAGATAATAGTCAAGCAGCATTTTGTTTTCCAAAACGCCATAAACCAATTCTCTGACGAAAGCAGGATTTTCAGGTTTGTTTTCACTTATGAATTTGTTTAAGGTCAGGTTTGAATAAGAATCTTCTTTTTCGATTTCAAACAAAACCTGAAATGCCGTCTTTCTGTTTAAATCCACTAGTCTCTTCCTCTCAGGGCTAAAATTCTCAATAAATTAGCAACAGCAGTTGCAAGAGCCGCAACGTATGTTAAAGCCGCTGCATTTAAAACTTTTTTTGCTCCCACATATTCATCTTCATCAACAATACCGAGAGCATCCATCTGGGCCATTGCCCTGTTGCTGGCGTCGTATTCAACAGGAAGTGTAAGCCCGTGGAACACGATAACGCTGGCAAAGAAAATAACACCGATATTAAAGAGCAAATCCCCCATATAATAATTAGTATAAAGCAAACCAATTCCTGCAATAATGAGTATCCAGCTGAGACTGGAAGCAATATTTACTACAGGAACAATTGAGTTTCTGATTTTCAGCGGTGCATATGCTGTAGCATGCTGGATGGCGTGTCCTGCTTCGTGACAAGCTACGCTTACCGCAGCAATAGACTCAACTCCGTAAACAGTCTGGGACAATCTCAGAACTCTGTGTCTTGGGTCATAATGGTCTGTCAGGCTTCCGCTGATTGCCTCAATCTGAACATCATACAGCCCATTAGCATCAAGAACTCTTCTAGCCGCTTCCGCTCCCGTCATTCTTCTGTTATTTGCAATTCTTGAGTATTTTTTGAAATTTGATTGAACTTTTCCCTGTGCTGAAACTGCAAAAATCATTGCAGCAAATAAAATAATCATTGATAATCCGTAATCCATTTTTTTCCTCCTTTTATTGCAAAACAGTTCCCGCTTCTATTGCATGACCTCTCAAATAGTCACTTACTGCCATACGCTTCTTACCGGGAACCTGAAGTTCCGTAACAATGAGAATCTTTCCCCCGCAGACAACCTTGAGACCCTCTTTGTCAGCTTCGACCACTGTTCCTGCTGCAGCACAGGATGTTTTATCTGTCGGAATGGCTTTCCAGAATTTAATCTGCTGCTCACCGTACTGACAATATGCTCCCGGCCATGGATCAAAACCTCTGATAAGTCTTTCAATTTCTTCAGGGCTCTTATTAAAATCAATTTTACCGTCTTTTTTAGAAATAAGACCTGCGTAAGTTGCAAGAGCATCATCCTGCGGAACAGCCACAGCTTCACCCTTTGCAATTGCATCTATAGTTTCAACAAGCAATTCTCCGCCTATATGCGCCAGTGCATCGTGAAGCTGACTGCCGTTAAAGTTTCCGATTTCGATAGCTTTCTTGCTGATCATATCACCTGTGTCAAGACCTACCCCCATCTGCATGATAGTTACTCCGGTTTCTTTTTCGCCTGTAACAATTGCCTGCTGAATCGGGGATGCTCCTCTAAGTTTAGGAAGCAGTGACGCATGCACATTGATGCATCCGTATTTAGGTAAATCCAGGATTTCTTTAGGAAGAATCTGACCATAAGCAGCTACGATTATAATATCCGGATTGGAGGCTTTAAGACGCTCCATCACTTCTTCGTTGCCTTTTACTTTTTCAGGCTGAAGCACTTCGGTTCCATTGGCAAGTGCCAGCTCCTTGACAGGCGTAAACTGCACTTTTTTGCCTCGGTCTTTAGCTCTATCCGGCTGGGTAAATACTAAATCTACTTGGTTTCCACTTTTATACAGATAATCCAGCACAATAGCTGCAAAATCCGGTGTTCCCATAAAAACTGTTTTCATGAAATTCTCCTAATTATTCTTCATCATATTCTTCATCAGCTGCACTTCTGATGTTTGTAGCCTTATCTATATACAGAATTCCATCCAAGTGGTCGTATTCGTGACACATTACTCTTGCATCAAAATCATAGAATTCATAAACCTGCTTTTCTCCGTTTAAGTCCAAAGCTTCAATTTTGATATAATCGGGTCTTTCTACTGTACCAATCATTCCGGGAACGCTGAGACAGCCTTCATCATCAATCTGGCTTCCGCTCTGTTCTAATATCACCGGATTAATCATATAGTAAATTCTGCCTTCTTCAGGTTCGGCAATGAACATTCTTCTCATAACGCCAACCTGTGGAGCTGCAATTCCCACACCTTGCTGACTATGCATAGTTTCCAGCATATCCTCGAGTGTCATTCTGATTCTGTCATTTACTTCAGAAACTTCTCTGCATTTCTTTCTTAAAATTTCATCGCCTTCTGTAACAACATTTCTTAAAGCCATAATAACCTCCGTCTAATATGTGCTGTATGGATTTATATCAAGGTCCATATTGCACTCAACTTTTTCATTTATTAAAATCTTACTGAAATTTTCCAGATAATAAACATATTTATTTCGTTCACCTTTTGGGCATTTTATCAGCAGGTAAAAACGCACTGCATCTTTTCCCTTAAAATTTTGTGAATATTGGGGAGCAAGAATCTTGTAATTATTATCTCCTGCTAAAGCATTTTCCATATAACGCTTACATCTTTCGCCTGCAGCAATGGCAAGAGTTTCCTCCTCTGCCGTAAAATTCACCATAATCAAATCGGTGAACGGCGGATAGTCCATAAAACGGCGAAGTTTTATCTCCTGCTTGTAGAACTTTTCATAGTCATGTGATGCGGCCGCTACAAGAGAATAATTATCAGGTTCATAAGTTTGTATTATAACCTTACCGCGTCTGTCGCCTCTTCCTGCTCTTCCTGCAGCCTGAGTTATAAGCTGAAAAGTCCGTTCTGCAGACCTGTAATCAGGAATATTCAAGGTTACATCAGCCGCAATTACTCCTACAAGACCTACATTCTTGAAGTCAAGACCTTTTGCAACCAACTGTGTGCCTACTAATATTTTTGTTTCTCCCTTTGAAAAAGCATCCAGGATTCTGTCCAGATCCTTTCGTGTTTTCAAAGCATCAATATCCAGTCTATCTACTTCAGTGTCAGGAAAAAATTCTTTGAGAGCTTCTTCAACCTGTTCAGTTCCTATTCCGAAATGCTTGATGTATGTGCTGTCACATTCGGGACAGGCCTTAGGCACCGGAAATGTTCTGCCGCAGTAGTGACACATAAGCTTTTCGATAGACTTGTGATAAGTAAGGGAGATACCGCATTCAGGACACCTCATTACGTTTCCGCACTGTCTGCATGAAACAAATCCCGAATAACCTCTTCTGTTTTGAAGCAGAATAATCTGTCTTCCTTCGTCCAGTTCTTCTTTTATCTGATTAAAAAGCCTTTGGCTGAAAATAGTTGTATTCCCCGCCTTTAACTCAGCTCTCATATCGACAATTTCAACTTCGGGAAGCGGTGTCGTATTATATCTTTCTCTTAATGTAAGCAGTTTATAAATGCCTTGTTCAACTCTCGAATATGAAACTACCGAAGGTGTTGCACTTCCCAGCAAAAGGACTCCTTTATAATAGCCCAGTCTTTTCAATGCAATATCTACAGTATCATACTTCGGTGTCATATCGGCTTTGTAACTTGATTCGTGTTCTTCATCCATCACAATAAGTCCGATATTTGACAGCGGTGCGAAAACTCCCAGTCTCGCACCTATAACAATTTTTGCATCGCCTTTTTTTATACGCTTCCACTCGTCGTATCTTTCCCTAGGCGTCAGTTTGCTATGCAAAACTGCTATATTGGATTTGCCGAATCTGCCGGCAAATACTTCTATTACCTGCTTAGTCAGAGAGATTTCGGGTACAAGCATTATTGCTGTTTTTCCAAGAGAAACAGTCTTTTCAATGGCTTCCATATATACTTGCGTTTTACCGCTGGAAGTAACTCCATGTAAAAGAAAGTTTTCCTGAGTTTCGCTCTCAAGAGCCCTTGAAATGGCATCAAATGCCATTTGCTGTTCAGATGTCAAAGATTCAGGTTTGAAATAAGTTCCTTTCACATTTTTGTAAGGTTCCTTTTCTTTTCCTTCTTTGGCATCTTTGCCCTTGACCATAAAGCATTTAAAAGCATCGTAGTACTTTATGCCATAACGCGGCTTCATCCAAAGGGCCGTTTTAACAATTTCTTCAGTCAGATAATTTTTTTCTATGACTCCTGAAACATCTTTAATCTTTGATTCATCAAAATCAGGTGTTACGTCAATCTGACATACAACACCGGTGCGTTCTTTGTTGTGAGTTCCGAAAGGCAGCCTTACCAAATCACCTACCTGAACATCATCAGCCCTGTATGTAAAGAAACTGTCCGTATATTTGCTCTTGTTGTCTGTAATAACATTAATATATTTCATCTCTTACCTTTACAGCAGGTGGATGTTATTAGCCTCACAAATTTCAACCATATCTTCCGGCCATACAGATGCCTGAACTTCACCGATGTGAGCTTTTCTCAGGAAGAACATACAAAGTCTGCTCTGACCGATACCGCCTCCGATAGTGTATGGCAGTCTGTCTTCCAATACAGCTTTTTGATATGATAATTCAGCTCTTTCTTCGCAGCCTGCTTCTTTTAACTGTCTTCTCATAGCTTCTGCATCTACACGAATACCCATAGAAGAAATTTCAAAGGATCTGTCTAAAATTTCATTCCAAAGGATAATATCTCCGTTCAGTTCCCAGTCATCATAGTCAGGAGAACGTCCATCGTGTTTTTCGCCGGAAGCAAGTTTACCGCCGATTTTCATAATGAACACTGCCCCATGTTCCTTTGTAATTGCGTCTTCCCTTTCCTTCGGAGTAAGTTCAGGATACATGTCTTCCAGTTCCTGAGTTGTAACAAAGAAAATTTCGTTAGGTAGTTCTGTCTGAATTCCTCTGTAAAGACGATTTACATAGTCACCCAGATTCTTTACTGCGTTGTAAATTGTAGTAACAGTTTCTCTTAAATATTCTTCTGTTCTCTGTTCCTTAGTAATAACCTTTTCCCAGTCCCACTGGTCCACATATACAGAGTGGAGGTTATCAAGATCTTCATCTCTTCTGATAGCATTCATATCTGTATAAATACCATGTCCCGGTGCAATACCGTATTTGCCGAGCGCCATACGCTTCCACTTCGCGAGAGACTGAACAACTTCAACTTCCAGTTCGTCAATTCCCTTTAAAGTGAAGGTTACTCTTCTTTCAACACCGTTTAAGTTATCGTTAAGTCCTGTTTTTGGGTCAACAAATAAAGGAGCTGATACTCTTCTTAAGTTTAATCCGTATGCCAGTTCCTGCTGGAAATAGTCTTTGATTTTCTTGATGGCTCTCTGGCTTTCCATCAAGTCGATTATTGCATCATAGTTTTCCGGTAAAATTAACGCCATTGTTGTAATATCCTTTCGTCTAATATTTAGAATAACTGCATCCGCAGTAATTTTGTCTGTATAATTCATATTCTTTTGACATCTGAATGCTTCTTTGGAATCCGGCTTTTTTCTTAAAATCCATATCCAGAAATTCAAGTCCGTATTTACCCGCAAATTCGCATCCGATGGCAGAAACCAAGTTGTAATTTTTGTGCGGACTTACTGTTAAAGTAGTTCCAAAAAGATTATGTCCCGTTCTGATTGCTGCCTGCGCTGTTTTTTCAAGTCTCAATTTAAAGCACTCTGTGCATCTGGCACCGCCTTCCGGAGCATCTGCATACTGGCTGCAAACTTCATAAAACTCATCCGGCAAATATTCACCTTCGATGAAATCAACTTTATCTTCTTCAGAATGTTCTTCATTGAACTTATTCAGAAATTTGAGCTGTGCTTCTTTTCTCTTTTCGTATTCATCTTCTTCCGTTATGTTCGGATTGTAGAAAAACACAGTAATCTTGTAATCAGGCAAAAGTCTTTCTATACACGCAGTACTGCAAGGTCCGCAGCAGGAATGTAATAAAAGCCTTCTTTTGGAAACCTTTGTCTCAACCTGCAAATCCAAAGGAATTTCTTGATTATTTATCTGTAAATTACAATGGGTCTGAGGCCCTGTTTTTTTGTCCATCAATTAATTCCTTTCTCTCAATTCTTGTTTTAAGGGCATAAATCTGCTATCATATTATTATAGCATAAGGATTAAATAAATTAAAGGATTTAAGACAATATGAGTGAAATTTTTAATACAAAAAAGCCTGATTTTTTCGGCGAATCACGTTTCTATTCAGCAAGTACATGGCTAAAAAACAACTTCGGTCATAAGACTATTAAATTAGCCATAGACGGCGGTTTCACGTGTCCTAACAGAGATGGAAGCAAGTCTACAGGAGGCTGCACTTTCTGTTCCGATACAGGTTCCGGAGAGTTCGCATCATCCATTGACGAACAAATAGAACTATATGCCCGCAAATGGCCTAACGCCAAATATCTGGCCTATTTTCAAAACCACACCAATACCTATGCTCCCGCAGAGGAACTTCGTAAAAAGTATTACGAAGTTTTGGCAAATCCAAAGGTGGAAGGTTTAGTAATCGGCACACGTCCCGACTGCCTGTCAAAGGATGCCCTTGACCTGCTGGAAGAGATTAATAAGACTCATTTTCTATGGATAGAAATGGGACTTCAGACCATTCACAAAGAGACTTCTGACAATCTGAACATCTGCTATGATTTGTCAGTATATGATAAATCCTGCAAAGAATTGGCAGCTCGTAACATAAAGTTTGTTGTCCATCTTATACTTGGACTCCCCGGAGAAACGGAAGATATGATGCTGGATTCGGTACGCTATGTTGCCAAAACGCCGGGTCTTTTCGGTATGAAACTTCATCTTCTTAACATAGTGAAAGGCTCACAGATGGAAAAAACTCATTACGATTATCAGCCCTTTGATTCCATAGACTCCTATGTGGATCTGGTGGTACGCTGTCTTGAAATTATCCCGCCTCATATTACAATTCACAGGCTTACGGGGGATGCTCCAAGACCTATTCTTATAAGTCCGCCTTGGAGTTTTAACAAGAGAACCATTTTGAACAGAATCAACGAGCAGCTTCATCTGCGCAATACATGGCAAGGAAAAAAGTATAACGAGTAAACAAAAGGACAGACCTTATCTGAAGGTTTCTGTCCTTTTTTAGTCTATTTATTTTACAGCCCACATTACGATTTCTACAAGGAAGCCCGGCAGTAAGCCAACTTCCAGAGCTTTTCTGCAAGGAAGAGTTCCTTTTGGCATCAATTCCTTATACACTTTGTTAAAATCGTCCCACTGTTTTAAGTCTGTAAGATATACTTCCACATTAAAAACATTGGTTAAATCACATCCGGCCTCTTTGAGTGATCTTTCGCATGCCAGAATAGTGTTTCTCGCCTGAGTTCCCATGTCTTCAGGAATCTGTCCGTCATAATCATCGCAGCAATGTCCGGATGTCACTACAATTTCCTTTCCTTCTATAGAAAGAACAGGAGAAAAAGGATATCCTGTAGGCTCTTTAACAAATTTTTCAGGTAATTCAATCTTCATAATGTACCTCCTTTAATATATACCGATTACTTTTAGCAAAAGTAAAAATAAAACAAATAAAATGCTGTATTTGGCAAGGCTTGAGCCGTTTTTCATCGCCAATCCCGCACCAATGTATCCACCTACCATATTCGAGGCAGCTGCTGCAATCCCAAGAGGGAGCATAACCTGTCCGTTTATCAAAAATATAGCTAATGCAGTCACGTTGGTAGTCAGATTAATTACCTTTGCCTGGGCATTGGCAGTTTTGATATCCAGTTTTGCAAAAACGGTAAAGGCTATTATCAAAAATGTTCCCGTTCCGGGTCCATAAAATCCGTCATATATCCCTACTATAAAAGCAGATATCATTGCTGTCAAATATGTGCGGCTGTCAAGATGAACCCTGTCACTGCCTTCATCATTAAAAAGTTTTTTGTTCAAAACCAAAAATGCAGAAACAGGGAGTACAATAAACAGTACATAAGTCATTACCTTTTCCGGCAAAATCAAAGAGATATTTGCTCCCGTTCCTGATCCGATTATTGCTGCAATCACTGCAGGCACAGCTAATTTAAGGTTAACAAGTCCTGCTTTTGCAAATCTCCACGTAGCTAAAGCAGTTCCGAATGTGGAGGACATCTTATTAGTTGCAATACAAGCATGCGGCGGCAATCCCGCAATCATATATGCAGGCAGAGAAATTAAACCACCTCCGCCTCCTATGGCATCAATTAAGCCCGCCAGGAAAACCAGCGGGCATACAATTAAATAAGTCATTAATTCCATTATTCTAAATCACGTTTTCTTGATTTCATAATTTTAAACTGAAGTAATAATACAGCTACAAACAACAGTAACAATGTGCCACCCAACGCAATGAATAACATTTTTTCTGTTGCATCCGTTTTATTATCACCAGATGGTGAATCGGTTCCTTTCAGAATCATTTCTTCGTATTCAATAATTTCTTTGGCTGAAAGTGATGTCTTTTGTTCAAAAGCATCGCTTTCTTCGTTGTAAAAGAACCAATTATCATCGCCTGTCGCCTTATCTTCAAGAAGAGCTACAGTATATTTTAATTCCGCATCTTTGAAAACAGGAATTTCGTACTCACCGAAATCAGCTACAGTCATGGTAAAACCTTGCGGAATATCCTTACTGTCATAATTTTCGCATATAAGATATGTTTTGTCTCCAACCTTCACTTCAAACTGGTCAGGTCTCTTGTTTTCTTCCTTATCTCCGCCGCCCTGAGAATTGTTTCCTCCGTCGGAAGAAGATTTAGCAGCACGTACTATTGTGATAGTGTATGTCTTTGTAGCTCCGTTTTCAGCAGTAACTGTAACCTTTCTTACATTATTGCCTACTGCAAGGCTTGATGAGCCGCTGATTTTATAAGTAGCTTTGGAATCAGCGGTCTTTACACTTAACGTACATGAAGTAACACTGTTTGCTACATTAACTTTGTAAGATGTAGTGTTTGCTGAAAATGCAGGAGACAAAGTTCCTGCAGATACCTTCAATGAAGCCAGGTTGGCATTGCTTGATGCAGCGGTTGACGGATCTTTGATGGTAATTGAAGAACTCTTTGATGCTGCACTGAGTTCTTCCCCGTCCATATTATATGCTTCTACAGTATCAACTCTGACGCTGGTACTGCCGGCCTTCAAAGCCTTAAATTTTACTGTACATGACAGACTGCTCTCGTTTGCGCCTACCATACTTACAGTTATCTTGCCGTTTCCTCCTCCGGATGTTGTTGAGCAAGACTGGAACTGAAGATAGGACTTGTCATAATTTATGTCAGCAGCAACACTTCCATATGTTGCACCGCTATATTTTACAGTCACAGTAATCGTATTGCCTTTGTTAACTGTACCCCCGCTTACACTAACCGCAGCTGATGCTGCAAAAGCAGTGCTGACAGAGATAACCATCATCGCAATAACGATCAAAAGCGTTAGTATCGTTTTCTTATTCGTATTTTTCATTGTCAATTACCCTTTATTCTATAACAGCAATTCCTACAATGTGTTTTTGTACATGAAGAAGATCCAAAGAATTAACCTTTCCGTTTCCATCTATATCAGAGCTGACAAAATTAGCATCTGTTAATGTTGACAATCTGACAATATGTTTCTGAATATTCAAAAGATCTAGTGAGTTGCACTTTCCGTCTCCGCTGTTATCTCCTCTTACGAGAACAGTTTTAGTCTTCACAGCTTTATTATTGCTGTCATAAACAACTACATTCATACCTGTTCCCACAGAGCCTTCTGTTACTTCAGTCCCGTCAGCTCTGCACACTTTAAATGTGTAACCTTCGGAAACAGTTAAGTTGGACTTAAAGTCATTTACAGAAGTCTTGAGTTTTACACCTGAAATGTATTCATCCACATCATATACATCACTTACCAATTCACCCTCAGGAATAGATTCTTTAGCAACAGTAATATAATATGTTCTCGTTGCACCGCTTTCTGCAGTAACTGTCACAGGAATTCTTGTAATGTCACCTGTCAGCGGAATATCATCTAAATCGGAAATTTTTGCTTTAGAATGATAAGTATCTGCTTTAATGTCAATATGCGTAGCTGCACCTGAAACAATTATTTCATATTCATAAGTATAGCAATCAAATCCAGGTGTAATTTCGTATCCTGCAACAGATAATGACTTGAGATAGTTGTCATTGCTGCCTGAAGACGGTTTCTTGCAAGGGTCATTAGGCATATTGTTATATACAGGAATATAGAAAGTTAATGGCGAATCCATGATAGTCTCATATCCGTCTCTTAACTTTGAGCCTTCGGTGTAAGCAGCACTGACATTTGTCATATACTGGTGTGTCGCTACTTTTGAAGCCCCGTTCATAACATTGAACTTTTTCAGATATTGAGTATCCTGTTTATTCTTTATATATTCAGCCGCATAGAAATTTGCACCACCTAGAATTGATTTAACTCTTGTATTCCAAGGTCTGTCATAACTTCCCTTATCAGATGCATACATCAATCCGTAAGTAACAGCATCAATACCGCCACTTTTATATGCTCTTACATTGAAGAAGTTATAAATACCTTCATAGCCTTTTACTGTGCCCGAAATGCTGGCTCCCTGACCATTTGTACCCTGCTCCGTAAGAATCATAGACGCAAGAACATAAGGGCTGGATCCTGATTTGATTCCGGCGCTCATAAGTAAATCAACATAAGTCGGATAAGTTTCACTCTTTTCAGGAAAATCTTTTGCCAGGAATGTATTGGCAACAAGTTCCTGAAGACCTTTCTTTGTCTGTGTATCACCGTCATATGAGTGAGCAACAAACTGGAATACTGAACTTTCGGAAAGAGAGTTTCTAGGATCCATATAGTACTCAATTATACTTCTTGAAGCAGAAACCCATCCGCCGCTGTCGAAGATTTCATATGTACCTGTAGCAGGATCGTAGGCACCGTACTCTACAGACTTATGTGAGTTATTAGAACTGTTGAGTACAAGGTTTCGGCCAACAATGCTCTGTTTGTCAATTACTGTCTGCCAGTCAAGGTTAGTCTTCTGAACTTTAAAAACCCACTCCGGATGAGCTGCATGCAGATTTCTTAAATAAGGTTTGTACGATTCCGGGAAACCTTGATCAGTCAAATATTTTTCGAAATCAGTATCAGTAGTATACTCAGGAGTCTCTGTAACTATTACGTATTTGTAGTAGACATAGCCATAAGTACCATCCACATAAATCTTATACCAGGTTTCACCGTTAGAATCTTTTGTAGTTTCCACTATATCAAAAACTGTTCCGTTTGGAAGCGCAGTTATCAGAGAATATGAAGTCCCCGGGCCGCTTCTGACATTGAGACCTATATTAAGATTAACTTTACCTGTAGTTGCAGCCATAGCATCTTCGCTGAACAATACAACAGAAAAAAGCAATAAAACAATTAATATTGCAACCACTATTAAATTGTGCTTTTTTGTAACGTACATACTGTAACCTCTGTTTTACTTATTAGGACCAAGCCGTCCGTCATTATAGTGTTTGCGGCAAAGAGACACATACATATCATTGCCTCCGATGAGAACCTGTTCGCCGTGTTTTACAAATTCACCGTCTACAACTCTGGCAACCATTGTAGCTTTACGTCCGCACCAGCAAATTGTTTTGATTTCTTCAATCTTATCAGCATAAATAAGCATGTAATAAGAACCTTCGAAAAGTTCATTTCTGAAGTCATTTTTAAGGCCGTATGCCAAAACAGGCACATCGCAGCTGTCTACGATTTCAACCAGTTCCTGAACGTGATGTTTTTTAAGGAACTGACACTCATCTATGAGAACACAATCTATTTTGTTTTTCTCATTTTCTCTGAGAAACAAATCTAAAATATTGGTATCGTCTTTAATAATCATTGCCTCTCTTTGAACTCCGATTCTCGACGTAACCAAACCAACCCCATATCTATCATCAACCGCAGGAACAAGAGTCAGAACTTTTTTGCCTCTTTCTTCATAGTTGTAAGCAACTTTTATGAGTTCCAACGATTTACCTGCGTTCATCGTACTGTATCTATAATATAATTGAGCCATCTTTCCCTCCTGAATTTCATACATAAATATTGTACCTTAAAATACCTACAAAATCAATGTATATAGAAAATTTCCATATATTTCTCAAGCAATATTTTGTTGTATTTTTTCAAAATATCATTTAAATCATCAGCATTTTGTGGTATCCTTATTTTAGAAAAAATCAACAAGGAGTAGTTATGGAAGCATTTCTTTATTTAGTATTAAAATGTATTTTATTAGGCATTATCTGGGCAGCGTTGCTCATTCCTGTAATATTCAACAAAGGCGGGTTATTGAAATATATCATAACCGTAGCCATCATTGCGTTATTGTGTTTCTTCTTCAGAGGATGGGCGGCAGTGATCAATAAGATGACCGTAATCGCTTTAGTTACGTTGGTAATATCTTGGATAGCTTCCAGTGCTGTCTTCGAAAAAGAATCCAAAGTCAAGTCAAAGGTAATTTCCTTTACATGCGTAATGGCAGCTGTCGGCTATCTGGTTTCCAACTGGGTTTCCTTCGCAATACTTTAAAAAACAACAAGACCGTTCCAACTGGAACGGTCTTTTAATATGCCTAAACAACAAAAAATAAAAACAATCGCCGAATATTACATTAGCAGCGACCGTTAATATCAAAAAAATATGGTGCCCAGATCCGGAATCGAACCAGAGACACGGGGATTTTCAGTCCCCTGCTCTACCTACTGAGCTATCTGGGCAAATTAATCGTATGTTATAAAAATGGTGGGCCTTCAGGGACTTGAACCCGGGACCTGCCGGTTATGAGCCGGATGCTCTGACCAACTGAGCTAAAGGCCCAAAATTTTTAAAAAAATGGTCGGGGTGGCAGGATTTGAACCCGCGGCCCACTGGTCCCAAACCAGTTGCGCTACCAAACTGCGCTACACC
>JAFSHN010000070.1 GCA_017440275.1 Bacillota bacterium
CCTTCTTTCTTTCTGTGGTACAGATACATTAATGTACCAGGAGCGTACAGCATTGTAGCAACCAGGATATAAGTTAATCCGGAAGCGTACAGTAACCATACACCGTAGATGGAACCAACAATTGCGATTACCCATGCGCCAACTGAAGTCTTGCCATCTTCCTTAGCCTGACCCTTTAATACGAGCTTCAGGTAGAAGAACGCAGAGAATACGTAAGGAATCATGATAGCAGATGTGGACATTGCATATACTGCCTGGTAAGTAGCTTCATTGAAGTAAATGATTACGATGAAGATCTGTACGATTACAGCAGTTGCGATTACGGATAATGTAGGAGCGTTGAACTTATTCTTCTTAGCTAAAGCGCTTGGGAAGGATCCCTGTTCAGCAGGTCCGAAAGCACTGTCTACGCACAGGATTGTATATGTAAACATAGCACCGCCTAAGGAGATGATAACTGCAATGTTAACTAAAATTCCACCCCAAGGGCCTACAACATGTTCCAGAACTCCTGCTAAAGGAGGGTTTCCTAATGCTGCTAATTCTTCAGCAGGCATTACACCCATACTCAGGAAGGAGATGATGAAGTACAGTAAGAATAAGGATACGAAGGAAACGATAGTTGCCTGTCCTGCAATCTTAGTGTTCTTAGCTCTTCCGGAGATAACTACAGCACCTTCAATACCGATGAAGATCCATACAGTTGTGTAAACTGTGGAAACAACCTGATCCTTTAAGGAGAGGCCGCCTTCAACGCCTGCAAAGTTCTGCATGAAAATGTCAAAGTCAAATGCGCCGCCCAGTGCAATTGCAACTACTACAACTACGATAGGAACGCACTTAGCGATAACTACGATAGCATTTAATACTACAGCCTGGTTTACGCCTCTTAATACGAGGAATGACAGAGCCCAAACGATTACTGTAGCAACAGCCATGGATGCAAAGTTACTTCCTGCACCGAATACAGGGAAGAAGCTACCTAAGGAAGCGAACAGTAAAGTGATGAAGGATAACTGTGCTAACAGTGCACTCATCCAGTAACCCCATGCGGAGTTGAAACCTACGTATTCGCCGAAGCCTTCTCTTGCATAGCTGTAAACACCGCTGGTTAAGTCAGAACGAACAACACTGAGCTTGAAGAAGCACATTGTTAAACCTAACATACCAACGCCGCAAATAGCCCAACCGATTAAAGTTGCTAATGTGTAAGCACCACCTGCAGCGAAGTCGCCGGATAAGCTGAATACGCCGCTGGCTAATGTTGTACCGATAGCAAACAGTGCTAACTGTACAACGCCTAAATTCTTTTCATTATTCATTAAATTTTCCTCCAAAAATAATTCCGATTAGAATCTTAAGGATAAGCAGCTTAAACCGCCATCAAGTTTTCTGTATTCGGATGTGTCTACGATTAAAGTCTTGTAGCCCAGGCCCTGAACTGCAGCTAATACTGCTGGATAACCTTCAGGAACGATTACTGTATCGTTAACCCAGATGCAGTTTGCAGCGTATGCTTCGTCTTCAGGAATCTGAACTTTATTATACTTAGCGAAGTCAGCCTTTTCTACGAATTCGCCGGATACTAACATGTTGTTGTTTTCCAGGTAGTTAACGCCGGTCTTTAAGTGCAGAACTTCTTCTAACTTAACTTCTGAGCAAGTCATGCCGTATTTGCCCAGGATTTCGCCGAACTGTCTGATACCTTCTTCGTTTGTTCTTGCAGATAAACCTACATAGAAGTGATCTCCAACCATCATAACGTCGCCGCCGTCCAGTTTGCCTGGTTCCTGGATGAATTCGATCTTGTCTTCTGGGAAGAACTGCTGGATAGCCTTTAAGATTTCTACCTTTTCGCCGTTTCTGGATTCAGCACCAGGGTTAGCGATGATAGCGCATGCTCTTGTGATAACAGCAGGGTCTTCTACGAAGCAGGAGTCAGGGAATCTTTCGTCTGCTTCCAGAACTGTAACTTCTACGTCACACTGCTTTAATGCTGCGATGTAATCGTCGTGCTGCTTTAATGCTAATTCATAGTCAGGCTTACCTGGGTATAAACCGCTTGTGATGCCTTCTACCATAGCCTTACAAGGTCTTCTAACGATTACATTGTTAAACTTTTTCATAATAATTGTCCTCCTTTTTCAGTCCGCCTCTAATTACCACGAACAATCAATATATTGTATATAATATATTTTATATTTTACTCCATATCGGCCTAAAATCAACCCTTTTTTGTAAAAAAATAAAGATTTGATTGACCGTGGAATAAACATAAAGTATATTTTATTTATATACTTTAATTGAGGTTTTAAAACATGGAAAAATTCAAAACTTTAAAAGACCACGTGTACGATTATATTGCTCTCCTCATCCGCGAAGGACGCCTTCTTCCGGACCAGCATATCAACGAAAATGCTATCTGTCAAGAGCTCAACATCAGTAGAACTCCTGTAAGAGAAGCCCTCATTCAGCTGGCAGCCGAAGATGTTCTCGAAAACAGAGCAAGAAAAGGTTTTGCCATCAAAGCTCTCAGCGAAAAGGACGTTCTTGAGCTTTATGCCGTTATCGGAGTTCTCGACGGTTTTGCTGCAAGACTTGCCTGCGACGCTCTCACCGAAAAGGATTACAAGGACATGGAATTCTACATTGACTCTATGGATTTAGCTATAAAGGCTGACAACTACGAAATGTATCACAAGCAGCAGAACTTTTTCCACCAGATGTATATAGACAAATGCGGCAATTCTATTCTCATGGACACTCTGTCAAAGTCTAAGAACAAGCTTTTAAAAACAACTTATTTTGAAGACCACAACGACGAAATCAAGGAGATTTTCCTTGCTACCAATGAAGAGCACCGTCACATTCTCGAGCTTTTCAAAGCCAAAGACAAAGACTCCCTCTTCAAATATCTGGCAGAAACTCACTGGAGAGGCACTTACGCTTCATACGATTTATTAATATGATTACTTATTAAAAAAGCGTTTTCCCAAAGCAAGGGAAAACGCTTTTGTTTTGTTTTTAGAAGTCTGCTGACTTTGGAGTTCTTGGATAAGGGAGAACGTCTCTGATGTTGGAAACACCTGTGATGTACATAATTATTCTTTCGAATCCGAGACCGTAACCTGCGTGCTTTACGCCGCCGTACTTTCTCAGGTCCATGTACCACCAGTAATCTTCTTCCTTGAGGCCCATTTCGTCCATTCTTGCCTTGAGAACGTCGTATCTTTCTTCTCTCTGGCTACCGCCGATGATTTCGCCAACGCCAGGTACAAGTAAGTCGCATGCTGCAACTGTCTTGCCGTCATCATTGAGTCTCATATAGAATGCCTTGATATCCTTTGGATAGTCAGTTACGAAAATTGGTTTCTTGAATACTTCTTCTGTCAGGTATCTTTCGTGTTCAGTCTGCAGGTCAATACCCCATTCTACAGGATACTGGAATTCCTTGCCGGACTTTTTCAGAATATCAACTGCTTCTGTGTATGTTACGCGGCCGAAGTCTGCGTTAACGATCTTGTTCAGTCTTTCTAAAAGACCCTTATCTACGAAGCTGTTGAAGAACTGCATTTCTTCAGGAGCATTTTCAAGAATATAGTTGATGATATACTTGATCATAGCTTCTGCCAGTTCCATGTTATCGTTGAGGTCTGCGAAAGAAATTTCAGGTTCGATCATCCAGAATTCGGATGCGTGACGGCCTGTGTGGGAGTTTTCTGCACGGAAAGTAGGTCCGAAAGTATAAATGTTACGGAATGCCAGTGCATAAGTTTCGCCCTGCAGCTGTCCGGATACGGTTAAGCTTGTTTCCTTACCGAAGAAGTCCTGGCTGTAATCGATGGAACCATCTTCCTTGCGTGGCGGATTGTCCATATCGAGAGTTGTTACTCTGAACATTTCGCCGGCACCTTCACAGTCACTGCCTGTGATGATTGGTGTGTGCACGTAAACGAAGTTCTGATCCTGGAAGAACTGATGGATTGCATAAGCAACCAGGGATCTTACTCTGTATACTGCGGAGAACATGTTACTTCTTGGTCTTAAGTGAGCGATTTCTCTCATAAATTCCATAGAATGTCTCTTTGGCTGAAGTGGATAGTCAGGAGTTGAAGTTGCTTCAACTGTAACTTCGGTAGCCTTGATTTCGAAAGGCTGTTTTGCCTGAGGAGTCAGAACTACTGTACCTTTTACTGCCAGTGCAGTTGCCACATAAGCCTTTGAGATTTCTTCAAAGTTATCAATAAATTCTTCTTCATATACCACCTGAACGGATTTGAAGAAAGAACCGTCATTCAGTTCGATGAATCCAAACTTGTTGGAATTTCTGTTATTTCTTACCCAACCCTTTACCAAAACTTCTTTGTCTGCGTATTCTGCTGTGTTTCTAAAGAGCTCTCTGAGCAATACTGTTTTCATCTCTATTACCTTCTTCTAATAATATTTGCATAAAATAGCACCATAAATTATAGCATAGCGCTATTTTTAATTCAAGTACACATTAAAATAGTATGCACTAAAAAAGCGGACGATAAACGTCCGCTTTAGTCTCTTATTCATCGAAACCGTACCATCTTGTGTTTTCTTCGATTGGATCTCTTGTGCTGATAACGCTGTTCGCAGGGAAATCCGGGTCAGGATATCCAATTGCAATACCTGTAACATACTTCTTGTTTTCAGGAACATCCAGATACTGTCTCAGTCCCTTTTCGTACATAACCGCCTGGTTTTCAACACAGGTACCCAGACCGTGTTCCATCGCATACATACAGATGTTCTGAATTACGCAGCCCACATCGAGTCTTGCATCTGAGTAATTGAGACAATCATCAACGTAAATGAGAATTGCACAAGGTGCATCAAAGAATCTAAAACCTCTCTGGCCCCACCAAGCACGTTTTTCCTTATCCTCACGAGCAATATCCATAGCTCCCAAAAGCGCTTTGCCAATTCCCACCTGACGAGTTCTGAAAATGCCGCTGAAAGGTTCTTCACCGTTATCCATTTCTTCGCCCGCATTCAAACGTGCAACATTGTCTGCACCGATTTTCTTCAGTAAATCACCTGTAATAACAGCAAATTCCCATGGCTGTGTGTTATTGGCTGAAACCGCGCGTGTTGCAACCTTCAAAATATCTTCAATGGTTTCTTTTGAAACCGGATCATTCTTGAAACCTCTGATGGATCTTCTTTCTAAAATCGCTTGCTTTAATTCCATAAAAATACCTCCCGATTGTATTTATATACATATTATATTTGTGACAAGATTTCTTTTCAATTCTAAATTTTAGGTTTATCCATTCTTTTGAGAAACGATTTGATGTTCTTTCAGCATCTCATTATATACTTTTTTCGTTATCGGATATTTGTACAGGGCTACAGCGCCTATCATAAGGAAGATTATCGGCACTACAGTTCCGCAGTTTTCAATCCACATCTGCGCAAATTCGGTTTGTGTCTGTGTTTCTCCGTTGAAGCCGGCATACTCCAGAATCAAGCCCAAAATCTGGCCACCGATTCCGGCTGCCAAAGCTTCTACAAGGCCTTGGAAAGAGACAATTGTAGCCGTTCTGTTCTTGCCGTTAGTAATCTTGTCATACTCACACACATCATAGAAAATTCCCGGCATAATCTGCCAATAAATCGAAGTACACAAAACTATACACAGCACATATACGCCAATTCCAATCCAACCCTGCAAATCGGTCATTCTGACAATAATCATACCGATAGCACCGAGGATGTAAGCTCCTATCAATGTTTCTCGCTTATCAGTGGCAATTATAATTTTACCTACCAAAGGAATACAGGCTGTAGATAGCAATGTTCTGATAAGCATACATATTGAAATATCTCCTGCCGTCAAACCTTTATTATATGTAAAAATATATACCATATCTGATAGTAGCATAGCATATGCGATCAACGAGAAGAGGCTGGCTGCAACCAGATACTTCACAGGTTTAAGCTTGGCAACTGATACGTATTCCTTGAACATAGTACCAATGGCCGTCGACAGTTTTTGTCCATGCTCTCTTGCCGGTGCCTCGCAAGGAGGGTCTTTTTCTTTTGATGCAACTACTGTCACTATTATTGATATTCCTGCAATAACTCCTATCAGTAATCCTGTTGAAGACCAGGCCTCGGAAGGTGTCATTCCAAAGTTTTGAAAAACATCTACAATAAGAGTAGGCATTACCATTGAAAACATAGTGCCTACCATATTAAAGGCAGATGCTACCAATCTGAGCATCGCTCTGTCTTCGTAGTCAGAAGTGTAATCAGCACCCAGCGCCATATATGGGATGAAAAAGCCGCTGTAGCAAGTCCAAAACAGCACTACCAGGCAGCCGTAATATACCGGCTTTACAGCCAACGGAATACTTACATTGGTAAAAAGCAAAAATGCCGCTGCTGCCAGCGGAACTGCAAAGGCCAGCATTACAGGTCTTCTTCGTCCGTACTTCGTATAAACCTTGTCAGCTAAATAGCCCATTATAGGATTCCATACAGCATTCCAAACAGATCCGATTGCTGCAATACTTCCTGCAATTGCCGGGGAAATGCCTGCAATTGTTGTCAAGAAGAACAAAAGGAATGTTCCGATGAAACCATATCCCGCTGCATCACCCAGTGATGCAAATCCATATCCGATTTTTTCTCCAAATGTTGTCTTGCCCATTTTAAACGTCCTTTTCATTTTACTGCCAACATTATATCACAAAGGTACTTTTCTTAAAATAAAAAAGAGAGCATTGCTGCTCTCTTGGTATGCTTTATGTTTTTATGCTTCTGCTGCAGGTGCTGTATAAACTCTTGCACCTAATTCGTTATCCAGCATATACAAGCTCTTTGGATCATCTCCGAAAAGTTCGAATCTCTTGATTAAGCTGTCAGCAGTTGATTCTTCTTCCAGCTGTTCTTTAACGAACCAGTCAAGGAACTGCATTGTTCTGAAGTCCTTCACCTGATATGCCGCATCGTAAATGTCGTTAATCAGTGAAGTTACATACTGTTCATGCTTCAGTCCCTGTGCCAGAATGCACTTTGGACATTCGCTTTCAATTTCAGGTTTTGCAATCGCTTCAAATCTGATTCTCTCTCCGTTGTCTCTCAGATACTGAAGGAACATCATCGC
>JAFSHN010000071.1 GCA_017440275.1 Bacillota bacterium
ACAGTCTGTCTTGTGACGTGAAATAAATCTGCAAATCTTTCTTGTGTCAGATTGTTGTCTTTTCTGATTTGTTGTATTGTCTGACCTAAACGCATTTCACACCCTCCTTGTACTTTCATTATGACAATGTCGGCTTAAAATTACAAGCCAATATTCTTTGCACACCCTATTGAACAAACAAAAAACCTCCCGGATAACCGAGAGGTCTTTGATTTGCGCGACTTTGTGAAAATCTGAATATTTCGGTTCGAAACCAGAGTGATTATCTCTTTGAGAACTGAGATGCTCTTCTTGCCTTCTTTAAACCGTACTTCTTTCTTTCCTTCATTCTGGAGTCTCTTGTTAAGAATCCAGCAGCCTTCAGAGGAGCTCTGTAAGCTTCCTTGTCAGCTACACACAGTGCTCTGGAGATACCATGTCTCAGTGCACCTGCCTGACCTGTGTAACCACCACCGTATACAGTAGCGATAACGTCGAACTTGCCTTCGCAACCAGCAACTTCGAAAGGTCTCTTTACTTCTCTCTTAACGATTTCTGTTGAGAAGTAGTTGTCTAAATCTTTCTTGTTAATAGTGATTTTTCCAGTTCCAGGGAGTAATCTAACTCTAGCAACTGAACTTTTTCTTCTACCTGTTCCCTGATATTGAATCTTTGCCATTGTCTCTTCCCCTTTCCTAGAATTCTAAAGTTTCTGGCTTCTGAGCAGCGTGAGCGTGTTCAGTACCTGCATAAACTTTTAACTTCTTTAACATCTGTCTGCCGAGCTTTCCATCAGGTAACATACCCTTAACAGCATGTCTGATGATTTCTTCTGGCTTCTTAGCCTGCAGCTTTTCGAAAGTAGTTTCTCTTAAGCCACCTGGATAACCAGTATGTCTCTTGTAGATCTTTTCTTTTCTCTTCTTGCCAGTTACTTCTACCTTTTCTGCGTTGATAACGATTACGTAGTCACCACAGTCAACGTGAGGAGTGTAAATTGGCTTGTTCTTGCCTCTTAATACGGAAGCGATTTCGGAAGCCATTCTTCCGAGTGTCTTGCCTTCTGCATCTACAACGTACCACTTACGTTCTACTTCTGCAGGTTTAGCGATGAATGATTTCATGTTTCTTTTTCCTTTCTACCTACTGGGTTTGTCATCTTCAAACTTGTTCGGCCTTGTCTACTGGGATTTGCCTGCTTGCGGACAGCCAAATCTGTTTCGATATACTAAAACTTATTTCAGTTTTGGGGCTACCGGACGGATTCCCATCCTGCCACCTACGCATAAACGCGCTTTTATATTATATCTTTAGATTATTGAAAAATCAATAGCTTTTTTTAATAATTCTTCTTTTTTATTATCAATTTCTCCAGAAATTACACATTCCAAGAGTTTTTCGAGAGCAGCTCCCAGCTCAGGACCCTGGGAGTATCCCACCTCTATTAAATCACGGCCGTTCACTGCCAGTGATTTGAGCGAAAAGCACTCTTCTTTTGCTATTATTTCTCCGGCTATAATTTCAAGTTTATCGTAATGTTCCTGACGTTTTGCAAGCAGCGGATTCTGCGCCAGATTGTCAGCCCTTGCAAGGGAAATCAAATCGTAGAAACCTTCTTCTCCCAGCTTGTTCAGCGCTCTTTTAACGGCTTTTTCTTCTGCGGTAATCTGCATATCGTGTTTCTCAACTAATCGCAGAATTCTTTCTTTGGCAGCATTGTCAAACTTCAGTCTCTCCATAATGACTGCTGCCATATCCCTGCTCACATCTCCATGCCCGTAAAAATGTCCTACACCACTGCAATCCTGGAAAAACGTTGCAGGTTTTCCCATATCGTGAAACAGGGCAGCAAAGCGAAGCACCGGCACCGGCGGAACATTTTCCAAAGCCACAGCTGTATGCTCAAGAACGTCATATATGTGCCAGTGATTGTACTGTTCAAAACCTTTCATCTCGAGAAGTTCGGGCAGTATAACTCCCAATATATCCACATATTTCATCAAAACGCTACGTGCTTCCTTGCCGCAAAGCAGTTTGCTGAGTTCTTCCCTGATTCGCTCCGCACTTATGTTATGCAGGAGCTCCTTATGTTTGTGAGCAGCTTTTATCGTCTCCTCTTCAATGGTAAGGCCGGTTACTGCAGCAAATCTCAAAGCTCTCATAATTCGCAAAGCATCTTCTTCGAAACGTTTTTCTCCGTCTCCTACTGCACGTATAATTCCCTGCTTGATATCCTCTACGCCTCCAAAATAATCAACAATTCCACAGGCCGGGTTATATCCGAGGGCATTCATAGTGAAGTCGCGGCGCGCCATATCTTCCCTGAGACTTCTTGTGAAAGTCACGCTTTCAGGGTGGCGGTTGTCCACATAGTTCTCATCTATTCTGTAAGTTGTAATCTCAATGGGTTCTTTATCAACCATTACCGTTACAGTTCCGTGTTTGATGCCGGTCTCGATCACATGATAATCTCTGAAAACTTCTTTTGTCTCCTCGGGAAGAGCAGATGTCGTAACATCATAGTCCTTTGGTTGTATTCCCATAAGACTGTCTCTCACACAGCCTCCTACAATATATGCTTCGTGCCCTGCATTTTCAAGAGAATTCAGAACGGTATTAACTTGACTTGGAATATTAATCTTTTCTTGCATAAACCTGTCCTTCCTTGCTATAATCATTCTATTCTACGATTAAGGAGAATGCAAATGAAATCATATATTAAAGTTATAGCTTCTATGCTGATATGGGGAACTTTGCCTGTATTCGTTTCAAAGATTCCTCAGTCCAGTTCAGAAATAGTAATGTGGCGTATAATCTTCGGTATTTTGTTCCTTCTTGTTGTACAAGGCTTAAGCAAGAACAAATCGCCTTTAAACGATTGGAAAGCTCCCGCGCCTAAAATGATACTTTCCGGTTTCTTCATGGGCACCAATTGGGTAGCTCTTTTTGAGGCTTATCGCTATGTGGGACCGAGCATTGCAACACTTATTTACTATCTCGCTCCTATCATAGTAATGATTGCTTCCTTTATTATATTTAAGGAGAAGTTAGGGCCTGTAAAAATTGCCGGCACTGCCTCTGCTCTCATCGGAATGTTTATCGTTACAGGAATCGGTTCAGGTGGCGACAGTCCGATCAAAGGGTTGCTTCTCGCATTCACTGCAGCAACCTGCTACGCCTGCGTAACTCTTTTTAATAAAGGCGTAAAAGGCCTTTCAGGTGTAGAAAGAACTCTTCTGCAGCTTTTGGGCGCAGGTCTTATCATGATCCCTTATGCAATTATAACTCATCAGGGCCCGTGGCTCGACTTTACATCAGAAGCCGGAATATTCGCAGTTCTTATCGGCGTACTTCACTCAGGATTTGCACTGTTCCTTTATTTTTCTTCTATTCAGGAACTTCCTGCACAAAGTGTTGCTCTTTGCAGTTATATAGACCCGGCGTCGGCTTTGTTCTTCTCAGCAGTCCTTCTTGGTGACGCGCTTGGACCTGTTCAGCTCATCGGTGCTATAATGATGCTTGGAGGCGCAGCAGCCGGCGAAATTTTTGGAAATAGGCCAATAAAAAGGTGTTAAGTTTCGATTTTCTGTGGTATAAATAATTATGCTTATTTTATAGGAGAGAATTATTATGAAAAAATTATTCGGAAATCTCCCATTTAGACTATTATTGGGAGTGGCAATCGGTATTCTTGTGGGCCTCAATGTAGGACCCGGATTTATGGAAGTAGTCGTTACCATAAAATATATTTTAGGTCAGTTGATTACTTTCTGTGTACCGTTAATCATCATTGGTTTTATCGCACCATCAATTACAAAACTAGGAAACAACGCTTCTCGCATTCTTGGAATTGCAGTAGTCATCGCTTATGCATCTTCCGTAGGGGCTGCATTCTTCTCAATGGCAGCGGGTTACGGCCTAATCCCTCACCTGTCTATCGTTTCAGAAGTTGAAGGTCTCAAGGAACTTCCTGCAGCAGTATTCCAACTGGACATTCCTCAGATTATGCCTGTAATGAGTGCTTTAACTCTTTCAATCTTACTGGGTCTTGCGGTATCATGGACTAAATCCAAGACGCTGGCAACTATTTTAGATGAATTCCAAAAGGTTGTACTTGCAATTGTTACCAGAATCGTTATTCCGGTGCTGCCTTTCTTCATTGGCTTCTCCTTCTGCGGATTAGCTTACGAAGGAACTATTACAGTTCAGTTCCCTGTATTCCTGAAGGTTATTATTATCGTAATGATTGGTCACTATATTTGGCTGGCACTCCTTTACGGAATCGGCGGAGCTTACTCCAAAGAAAATCCTATTGAAGTTGTTAAGTACTACGGTCCTGCTTACCTGACAGCAGTAGGCACTATGTCCTCCGCTGCAACTTTAGCAGTTGCACTAAATTGTGCACACAAATCTTCCGTTTTAAGAAAAGATATGGTGGACTTCGGAATTCCGTTATTTGCTAACATCCACCTCTGTGGCAGCGTTTTAACTGAAGTATTCTTTGTTATGACAGTTTCTCAGATTCTCTACGGCGAAATCCCTTCAGTAGGTACAATGATTATCTTCTGCTTACTGCTTGGTATCTTTGCAATCGGAGCTCCCGGCGTTCCAGGAGGTACTGTTATGGCATCCCTTGGACTTATCTCCGGCGTATTAGGTTTTGGCCAGGACGGTCTTGCACTGATGCTCACAATCTTTGCTCTGCAGGATAGCTTCGGTACAGCATGTAACGTAACAGGCGACGGTGCTCTTACAATGATTCTTACCGGATATACTAAAAAGCATAACATCGAACCACAGCAGGTTGATGGAACAATTCTATAATTAATGCAAACCAAAGGAAGTAGTTACGCACGTCGCAACTACTTCCTTTTTTATTCCAAAAATGCAAAAAACCCTCCCGAAAGGAAAAGGCTTTTTGCTTGAAAAAGAGTGTTATATTGGTAATTAGATTCTTGCAAATTTGGGTTGAATAACGAAGGGCCTCGCCGCACTATTGCAAGTGAGACCCCAGTTTTCATGTATGTTTTATTTATTAGGGAAGACTGATTAAAATACATTTTCTCTTAACTTAAGATTATAATAACGCGTTGAAAACGCCGTGTCAAGAGGGGTTTGACAATTTTTCTGAAAATTTAACAATATTTTTTTGTGTATAATTATTCCTTTGTGTATAAAAAAAGTCCTGCGAATTGCAGGACTTTTTTGTCTATTAAATTTCGATCATTAAGAATTTCTTCTTACCCTTCTGAACAAGGAGTTTTCCTTCTTCATCAAACATTTCAACAGTTACCTGGAGTTTCTTGTCGGTAACCTTGTTGCCGGCCATTGACAGACCGCCTTGTTCAATAGTCATCATACCTTCACGGTTGGATGGCACCAGACCTAATTCCTTGATAAGGGAAACTACGCCGATACCTTCACCTTCAAATACGGCTCTGTCCATCTTCACTGTTGGAATATTAGCCATATTTCCGCCGCCTGCGAATGCTGCTCTTGCGCCGTCGAGAGCCTTTTTAGCTTCTTCTTCGCCGTGAACCAGCTTAGTTACTTCGTAAGCAAGGATTTCCTTCGCTTTATTGATTTCCGCACCTTCAAGAGCGGAAAGTCTGTTTACTTCTTCCATAGGAAGGAAAGTCAGCATTCTCAGACACTTGTTAACGTCAGCATCTCCAACATTTCTCCAGTACTGGAAGAATTCATATGGGCTTGTCTTTTCAGGGCTCAGCCAGAGAGCGCCCTTAGCAGTTTTACCCATCTTCTTGCCTTCGGAGTTAGTCAGCAGGGAGAAAGTCATGCCGTAAACTTCTTTACCCGTTTTCTTTCTTGTTAAATCAACACCGCCGATGATGTTGGACCATTGGTCGTTGCCGCCAAACTGAATCTTAACGTCAAAGTCACGAGCCATAACCATAAAGTCGTAGGACTGGAGAAGCATATAACCCAGTTCTAAAATAGTCAGGCCGCCTTCCCTTTCCATTCTCTGCTTGAAACATTCTGCCCTCAGCATTGTGTTTACATTGAAGCAGGAGCCAATTTCTCTCATAAAATCAATGTAGCTGAGAGGTCTGATCCAGCGAGCATTGTTAACAGATACAGCTTTGCCCGGTTCAGGCTTCTTATTTTCGTGTCCTGGTTCATAAACGCCGTTGTTGCCAACATATTCCCATTCGTCGTCGAATTCAAGGAACTTGTCAAAGAGTTTCTTGAACTGAGCGCAGTTATGTTCAATTGTATCGATTGTCATCATCTGACGCATGTCGGATCTGCCGGAAGGGTCCCCAACCATTCCTGTGCCGCCGCCGATAAGAACTACAGGAGTGTGGCCGAACTTCTGCATGTACATCATAATGATTACCTGCATAAAATGTCCTACGTGCAGGCAGTCTGCAGTTGGGTCGAATCCGATGTAGAACTTTACCTTTTCGTTCTGCAGCAGTTCTCTAACCTTTTTTTCGTCAGTTGACTGTTCGATAAAGCCTCTTTCTTTTAAGACGTCATACACGTTGTCAAACTTGCTGACGTCGTCTGGAATAAAGTCAAAATTCATTTTGGGGTTCCTCCGATTTCTATTTTGTTCCGTATAATCTATCGCCCGCATCGCCGAGACCCGGCAGGATGTAAGCATGTTCGTTAAGTCTTTCGTCTTTAGCAGCGATATAAATATCAACATCAGGGTGAGCATTCTGAAGAACTTCTATACCTTCAGGAGCTGCAATGAGACACATAAACACGATGTCTTTGCCGCCTCTTTCCTTGATGAAGTTGATGGCCGCCGCTGCACTGCCACCTGTTGCAAGCATAGGGTCAACAACGAAAATCTTTCTCTTTTCGATGTCTTTAGGGAGCTTGCAATAATACTCTACCGGCTGATGAGTTTCGGGATCTCTGTAAAGTCCAATATGTCCAACCTTTGCATTCGGAACCAGTGCAAGCATGCCGTCCACAAAGCCAAGGCCTGCTCTTAAAATAGGAACAATAGCAATGTCTTCTCCCTTGAGCATATTTACCTTAGTTTTGCAAAGAGGAGTTTCGATTTCAACTTCTTCCAGCGGAAGATTTCTTGTTGCTTCGAACCCCATGAGAGTTGCAACTTCCGTTGCCAGTTCTCTGAATTCCTTGACATTGGTGTCTGTTTTTCTCATAAGAGAAACTTTGTGCTGAATCAGCGGATGGTCAAATACGTATACCTTACTCATAACAAACCTCCGTGTTTAAATGTTGTCGAGCATATCAACCCTGCGCTGGTGTCTGCCCCCTTCAAAGTCTGCTTCAAGCCATGCATCTACGATTTCAAAAGCATCATTGACAGAAGTCGTTCTTCCGCCAAGAGCTAATACATTGGCATTATTGTGCTGCTTTGTCAGGCGAGCCATTTCTACAGATGTACAAAGGCCGCAGCGAACACCTTTTACCTTGTTTGCTGCAATAGAAATACCGATTCCTGTGCCGCAAACTACAATTCCCAAATCAGCTTCGCCGGAAACCACTGTTTCACCGCAAAGTTTGCCATAAGTAGGATAATCAACAGATTCTTCAGAATAAGTTCCAAGGTCAATAACTTCTAATAAACGTTCTTCAAGATGTTCTCTAATCTTTTCCTTCAGTGCGAATCCGCCATGATCGCTTGCGATTGCAATTTTCATAATCAGTACCTCTTTATTTTACTTCTCTTATATTGTATCCCGCCGATTTGAACATTCTGTTCATAACCGCCAGGCCTACGCCGTCTTCAGCAAGTGCCGCTGCAAATATTACATCAACACCTGATTTATCAAAAGCTCTTAGTTCTGCGAAAAAGTCGTGGGCCGCTTTTTCAGGATTGCTGTTGTCAAACATCAGTACTCCGACCTTCTGTCCGAATTCTACGCGTTCCATCTTTTCAGCTGCGATAGCCAGTCTGACTTTTTCCGGCTCACCCACAAAGACGATCATCTCAGCCTTTGGTGCATAATGCTTGTATTTCATTCCCGGAGCCTTTGGCTTGTAATCTTCACCTGTTTCAAGCAGACCATCGTTATTGAAAGTGTCCGGTTTTTTAAGTATGGCCGGATCAATGGTGACTTCTTTGCCGAGAGCTTCGCTCAGTTTTTCACGGGTGATTATTCCCGGACGAAGAATCATAGGAACTTCACCTGTCATATCTACAACAGTAGATTCAATACCTACCTTACAAGGTTCTCCCTGAATGACTGCATCAATACGCCCTTTTAAATCATCGAAGACGTGCATTGCAGTTGTTGGACTTGGCTTACCGGAAAGGTTTGCACTTGGACCCGCCAACGGAAGTTTCGCTTCTCTAATGAGATTAAGAGTCACCTCATTATCAGGCATTCTTACCGCAACCGTATCAAGACCGCCCGTAGTAACTCTTGAAACTTCAGGTCTTGCAGGCACTACCATGGTCAATGCTCCGGGCCAAAAAGCCTCCATAAGAGCCCTCATATCTGCTGTAATTTCGTAAGTCAGTTGGTACAAATCTTCTTCATCGGCAATATGCACAATCATAGGATTATCGCTCGGTCTGCCTTTAGCCGCATATACTTTGCCTACAGCTTCATCGTCCATAGCGTTTGCTCCAAGGCCGTAAACGGTTTCTGTAGGAAATGCTACCAGACCGCCTTCTTTTAGAATGGCCGCCGCGTTCTTTATGTCTTTTTCAGTTGTTCCGAAAATTCGTGTGTCGAGTTTTTGCATAATATTTGATATTATAAATTCTTCATCTTTTCGGCCTGTTCACTTGTGATCATGCCATCAATAATTTCATCAATATCTCCGTCCAGGAAG
>JAFSHN010000072.1 GCA_017440275.1 Bacillota bacterium
GAGAATCCTTATTCGCTGGTGACACAATCGAAGTAATTCTTTGGTTAGAAAGCGAAGGAAGACGTTCCAGAACATACGGATACAGAATCTACAAGGTTATTGCTAATCATTCCGTAGAAGACTGGTTCGAAGTTCTCAATCCACCAGTACTCGTTGCTGACGGTACAGGAACTTGCGTAGTTAAAAAGCCAAGAGAAGAACAGGAAAAGAAGTTCTAATCTAAAATAATCAGAAGCACATGGCATCAGCTATGTGCTTCTTTTTTTGTGGAAATGCAGTGTCAAAAAACTGACACTTTTCGTTGCGCATGGGGCTCTGTAGTGCTACAATAGACTCAAATAAAGGAGGTAGAAAGAATGTTACATTTTCAATGCGACTATACCAAGGGATGTCATCCTGCGGTTTTACAAAGACTTATAGACACAAATATGGAAGACCTACCGGGCTATGATGTGAACTGTTATACAGAATCAGCTAAAGAAAAAATCAGAAAGGCTTGTAACTGCCCTGAAGCTCAGATTTTCTTTATGGTGGGAGGTACACAGACTAACCAGAATGTTATTTCCACTATGCTGGCACCTTATGAAGGGGTTGTTGCAACAAATCTAGGTCATGTGGCAACTCACGAAGCAGGGGCCATTGAATACAGCGGACATAAGGTTTTAGAAGTGCCTGCTCATGACGGCAAAGTTAAGGCTGAAGATGTGAAAAAACTGGCAGCAACATTTTACGGAGACGACAACCATAGCCATATGGTATATCCGGGAATGGTTTATGTTTCACATCCGACAGAGACAGGAACCCTTTATACGAAGGCTGAACTGGAGGCTATTGCAGATGTTTGCCATCAGTACAATATGCACCTTTATCTTGACGGTGCACGTCTTGGATACGGTCTTGCAAGTCCTGACAGCGATTTAACCATTGAAGATATTGCAAGAATTACAGATGTATTTTACATTGGCGGCACTAAAGTGGGCGCCATTTGCGGCGAAGCCCTGGTTTTCACAAAGAATAATATGCCTGACCACTTTGTGACAATGGTTAAACAGCATGGAGCGCTTCTTGCCAAAGGAAGACTTTTGGGCGTACAGTTTGATGCATTGTTTACAGATGATTTGTATTTTAAACTGGGACAGAACGCAATGGAAAAAGCTCAGAAGATGAGGGCAATTTTCGAGGAAAAAGGTTACGAATATCATTATAATTCACCTTCAAACCAGCAGTTCTTTGTTTTGGAAAACAGCAAAATGAAGGAACTGGCAGAACATGTAGTATTTGAACGATGGGAAGTTATTGATGAAAACCACACTGCTGCAAGATTCTGCACAAGCTGGGCAACAACAGATGAGGATTTAGAAGCGCTTAAAGCATTTTTATAGGAGGCAGATATGCTTAGCTGTAAAGACCTGGTAATGAACTCCGTCGACTACATTTGCATCATGGACAGAAACTTTAATATTGTGTTCAATGCCAGATATGAAAGTCAAGTTAACATGGCAGCGCAAATGGTTAAGCGAAGTGAGTACATTAATAAGAATTATTTTGAAGCTTATCCGGATATTGATATGGAGAAAAGTTCTTTCGTTCATTGTATCAGAACCGGCGAAATTGTGGTGCGCAAAAACGAATCAATTCGCGATTTCAAAGGGCAGATGCTCAGAACCGACAACATTACTATTCCTATCATCAGAAAAGGGATTATTATGGGTGCCGTGGAATTGGCTCGTGACGTTACCACTGCTGATTCAGAGCCTGCGAAAGATAACTTTGATAAACTTGCCGATGCTCTCAGACAAAGCCGCGGCGAAATCACTTTCGATTCCATCCTCACGCAAAATCCGGAAGTACAGAAGGCTATAGAGTATGCAAAAATTCTGGCGACTCTGCCAAATCCGACACTGATATACGGTGAGACCGGAACAGGCAAAGAACTTTTTGCCCAGGCAATGATTACGGCAAGCGGTTTGCCACGCAGCAAGGTTATAAGTGAAAACTGTGCGGCAATTCCTGAAAATCTCTTTGAATCCATTCTATTTGGAACTACTAAAGGAGCGTACACGGGATCTGAAAACAAGAAGGGACTTTTCGAGGAGGCTGACGGCGGCATATTATTCCTGGACGAACTTAATGCTATGCCTTTCGCGGTACAGGGAAAACTTCTCAGAGTGCTGCAGGACGGTACTTTCAGACGCCTCGGAAGTAATGTGGAGAAAAAAGTAAACGTAAAAATCATTGCGGCTATGAATATTGATCCGGACGAGGCCATCGAAAAAAATATTATAAGACGAGACCTGTTTTATCGTTTCTCAAGCAGTATGATTTTTATACCGCGTCTCAGCGACAGACCAGAGGATCTGGAACTTTATATGGAATATTTCCTGAAAAAGTCCAACGAGGTTTATGGCAAGGATATCAAAGGATATGATGAAGAATTGCGCCAGCTCCTCAGAAACTACAAGTGGGAGGGAAACGTGCGCGAGTTGAAGCATTTGGTGGAATCTATGGTGGCCATTTCAAGAAGCGACATTCTTACGGTTAAAGATGTACCGGAGTATGTTTACCACAGAGTAACAAAAGGCCATTCTGACTATGAGAAAGAAACGATGGCACTGCCTTATAAAACCTATGATTTTGGTAAGATGAAGGATTTCAGCTTGAGCAAGGCTCTGGAAGACAGCGAAAGAGAAATTATAAGCGAAGCTCTCAAATTCGCCGGCGGCAACAAGACTAAGGCAAGTCAACTTCTCGGAATCCCAAGACCAACCTTGTTATATAAAATGGAGAAATTGGGAATCGTCAAATAATTGACACCTGTGATGAAATATGGCGTCAGAAAACTGACGCTTTTTCTTTTGCAGATATTACAATTGGCTTGTTTTCAACAAAATAAACTTGGCACGACTTTTGCTCTATATATAGACATAAAAATTATTTCGGAGGTATTATCTTATGAAAATTGCAGTATTAGGTTCAGGTAACGGCGGTCATGCAGTAGCATTCGAATTTGCAAAGGCAGGACACGATATTTATATGTATGACTTTGAACAGTTCCCAACAAACATCGCAGCTATCGCTGAAAAAGGCGGAATTAAAGCTGAAGTAGAACTGGAAGGATTCCAGAAGATTGCTTACGCAGGTCATGATCTGGAAAAGTGCTTAGACGGTGCTGAAGTTGTATTTGTAGTAGGTACAGGCGAAGCTACTATTCCTTTCGCAAAGGCTTGTAAACCATACGTTAAGCCTGGTCAGACTTATATCATCTGCCCTGGTTCCTGCTTCGGCGCACTGGAATTCAAGACAACTATCGGATACGACATCGAAGACGAAACAGTAGTAGTAGCTGAAACTTCCACTCTGCCATACGCAGCAAGAATCGTAGAACCAGGTCACGTAAGA
>JAFSHN010000073.1 GCA_017440275.1 Bacillota bacterium
GAAGAAGCAAAGGCAAGACTGAAAAACAGTGACAAATAAGCAAAAACCCTTCCACCTTGCGGTGGGTGAAGCTGTAAGATAAAGGTAGACACATGGAAAACCACCATGTTGTCTACCTTTTCTTTATGGTAAAATGATGATATGAGGGGGTGAAAAAATGAAGAAGGGACAGAAAAAGCGAGTATGGACACCAGAGCAGAAGTCAGAGATCGTACATAAGCATTTGGATGACCATATATCAGTCAAGAAGCTGGAAAAAGAATATCAAGTAGAGCACAGTACAAAATGCCGCTGGACAAAAGAGTATCTACAAGGAGGAGAATCTGCATTTGAGCCAAAGCCACGGCCAGGAAATAAGTTTGCAGCATTGCACCGAAGCAAGAATTTGTCTGAGTTAGATCGGCTGCGACTTTTGGTGGCAAAGCAGGAGATAGAGATCGCACGGTTAAAAAAAGGATACTGGGTGGAAGGAGTTGGTGTAAACAGGGTGTACGTTACTGGACAAGAAGTGAATACGAAATTATCGAAGAACGAAAGGAAAAATATCCAGTTGTCTTCCTATGTCAACTCATGGGAGTCAGCAAGTCCGGCTACTACAAATGGAAGCATCGTCAGGGAACACTGAACCGGTACGAACAGGATAGACAGCTGCTTACAAAGCTTCTGTTCGAACAACACAAGAAGCACCCTTCCCACGGCTACCATATGCTTGCGGAAGACGTATTTCAGGAAACAGGCTGGATTTTCTCTCATAATCTGGCTCACAAATGCTGCAAAGACGCAGGGATCCGCTCCAAAGCTCGTAAATACCGCTACAAAAAGAAAGACGGAGAAGAACATGTCAAGTTTGCCAATGAAGTGAAAGGCAATTGGAACGCAGCCGGACCGATTCAGATTGTCGTATCAGATATGACCGTATTTAAGAACAAGGGAAAGAATTGGGAATGGACACTTCTTGTAGATACATTCAACAACGAGATCCTTGCTCACCAGGCAACACCAATCCAAGGAAGTAATAAGCCATACTATCATTGTCTGGAAGTACTAAAAAAGCTTGCAGGCAAGAAAAATGAGGAGCAGACACCCCAGGTAGTCTTCCACACCGACCAGGGTTCTGTCTACTCCTCACAAGCCTTCTGCCAGGCTCATAAACATTATAACATACTTCGCTCCATGTCGGAAGCAGGAACTCCAACAGATAATGCAATAATTGAAGCATTAAATGGATGGATCAAGGAAGAACTATATCTTGACTTCGATCTTGAGACCGCTGAGGACGTACTTAAGTTGCTGGATGAGTATGTACATTACTTTAATAACAGGCGGCCTGCAGCCGCTCTGGGCTATAAAAGCCCAGTTCAGTACAAAACCGAACTGGGCTTCTAAATCTATGGGGTTTTGGGGGGTCTACTTTTACTTGACAGATGCAATCCTCCGGGGATTTTACTGTTATTTTCTTGCTCGAAGTTCCCAAAAAGCAACCGCACTTGCAGCCGCAACATTTAACGAGTCAACATTATAATGCATAGGGATACATACTGTGTAATCACACATGGCTATTGTTGCTTTACTAAGACCGTGCCCTTCCGTCCCAAGAATGACTGCAAGGCGTTCTTCAGTCAAAAGATCATTATTATCAACGGATACAGAATCATTGCTTAACGCCATCGCTGCAGTCTTAAAACCATACTCTTTCAACCGAAGTATTCCCTGATCCGGCCAGGAACACTTATCTTCAATCCTGGCCCACGGAATTTGAAAGACTGTACCCATACTGACACGAACTGCACGTCTGCAAAGCGGATCACAGCAGGATGAGGTCAACAAAATTCCATCCATTCCAAGGGCTGCTGCCGACCGAAAAATCGCACCAATATTGGTTGAATCCACAATTCCCTCCAGAACCGCAAGTCTCTTTGCATTTGAGCAGACCTGTGTGAGAGACAATCGCTTCGGACGCAACATCGCGCAAAGAACTCCTCTCGTCAAGCGGTAACCGGTCAACTGCTCCAAAAGCTCCCTTGAGCCAGTATACACCGGAACATCTCCGCACCTTGCAATCACCTTGCTCCCATCTCCGGAAATGTGTTTGCGTTCCATTAACAGTGCAACAGGTTTGCACCCCATATCCAAAGCCACATGAATTACCTTGGGACTTTCTGCAATAAATATCCCCTTTTCCGGTTCAAGCCGATTGCGCAATTGCGTTTCAGTTAATCGTGAAAATACATCCAATTCTACTGCGTTAAAATCAGTTATTTCAATAATATTATGCATCTTATCTCCTCATAAAAGCTCAAAAGTGCTTTTATCGCATTTCAAGATATTTTCCTTGCGCAGTTTGCTGATTTCAGCTGATAAACCGCTGCGGTCAACTTCAAGATAATCGGCAAGGGCCTGACGATCATACGGAATTGTAAATACAGAGCTGTTGTGCAGCTTAGCCTGCATCAGCAAATAAGTCATAATCTTTTCTCGAGTTGATCGCTTTGAAGTGATTTCAATTTTCTGATCGTAAACAAGATTCTTGTTTGCAACAAGATAGAGAAGATTGCATATAGTGCGGCTGTGAAAGGCACAGGCACTGCTGCAGCTGAAAGTTATGCGGCGGCAGTCGATGAGCAGGCAGCTGTAATCCTCAACTGCAACAA
>JAFSHN010000074.1 GCA_017440275.1 Bacillota bacterium
GGTTCGAAGTTCTCAATCCACCAGTACTTGTTGCTGACGGTACAGGAACTTGCGTAGTTAAAAAGCCAAGAGAAGAACAGGAAAAGAAGTTCTAATCTAAATAATTTCAGAAGCGTGTGGCATTTGTCATACGCTTCTGTTATATAAAGGCAAAATGCTAAATTTTTAACACGAAAGGATTCCTCATCATGAAACCATTAGAAGGCATTAAAGTTCTGGACTTCTCTCAGATTCACGGTGCGACTTTCTCCACAATGCTTCTGGCTGACTTCGGTGCAGAAGTAGTAAAGGTTGAAAAACCCGGTGAAGGCGACAAACTGAGAGCATTTGGACCAAAAATTGACGGTTACAGTGCATATCATGCATATCTTAACCGTGGTAAAAAGAGTATTGCAGTTGATTTGAAAACTGAAGAAGGAAAGAACATCATCAAAGAACTTGTAAAAGAATTTGATGTAGTAGTAGAAAACTTCAGATACGGCAAGATGGATGAACTGGGACTGGGCTACGACGTTCTGTCCGCAATTAATCCTAAGCTGGTATACGCTTCTCTTACAGGATACGGCAGAAGCGGTGAAAAGAAAGAAAGAGCATGTTTCGATAATACTGCACAAGCATTTTCAAGTATGCTTGATATGACAGGATACGGCGGCGGTGCACCAATCACAATGGCACAGCTTGCAAACCAGTACGGTGGAATTCACCTGGCACTGGGTATCGTTCTTGCGATGATTCACGTTAAGAAGGGCGGCGAAGGTCAGATGATAGATGTATCTGCATCAGACTCTCTGTTCTCTGCACTGGAAGACGGTATGGTGGATATCGAATTTAACGGACATCATCACATCAGAAACGGCAATATGTCTCAGGCGATTGCACCTTATGATACTTATGCAACAAAGGACGGTTTCGTATCCATCGGAGTTTCAACAGATGACCAATGGGAAAAGTTCTGCAAGGCACTCGGTCTTGAAGAACTGCTGGGAGACCCTAGATATGCTACAAACTCATTAAGAGGACAGCACTATCTTGAAGGCGGTCTGAGAGCAAAAATCGAAGCATTTACAGAGACAAAAACGAAATTCGAAATCGAAGAAATATTATCAGAACAGAAGATCCCATGTGGATCCGTTTGCACTACTAAAGAAGCCATCGACAGTGAACAGATGAAGCACAGACAGATGGTAATTACAGTAGATGACCCTGTAGTTGGCAAAGTTACAATGCCGGGAGTAGTTGCAAAACTCGGAACTACACCTGGATGTGTATCAAAACCTGCACCACAGCTTGGCGAAGATACTGAAGAAGTATTAAAAGCTGCAGGAATTAAGTAAGGAGGCGCGAGATATGAAACCATTAGATGGAGTAACCGTACTTGACTTTACTCAGGCATACAGCGGTCCTTACTGCACAGTTAATTTAGCTGACTACGGTGCAAGAGTAATCAAGGTAGAAAGACTTGGTTCCGGTGACCAGACAAGAGAATGGGCACCGCTTAGAAACGGGGATGGAGCAAGTGGATACTTTGCTCTGTACAACAGAAACAAAGAAGGTATCGCAGTAAATATGCGTGACCCTAGAGGCGTAGAAATTATCAAGAAAATTGCAGCAAAAGCTGATATTGTTGTTAACAACTTCAAGGTTGGAACACTTGATAAGCTGGGTCTTGGATACAAAGATTTAAAAGAAGTAAATCCTAAACTGGTATTTACATCAATTACCGGATACGGTCAGGATGGCCCTTTAGCTAAGTTGGCAGCTTACGATAATGTAATCGAAGCTACTTGCGGACTTATGGATCAGACAGGCTTCGCTGACAAGCAGCCAATCAGATCCGGTGCATCTATCGGTGACAGCTATACAGGTTTAATGGCTGCATTTGCATCTGCTTGTGCATACTATAGCCAGTTAAACACAGGCGAAGGCCAGACTGTAGACGTAGCAATGCAGGACGCACTCTTTGGAACAATTGAAGACACAATTCTGCACTACTATGCAACAGGTGATATGTTAGTTCGTCAGGGTAACAGCCGTACACATCTGTATTCTCCATACGATGTATGTCAGTGCAAAGATGGATGGGTTGCTTTCTCCGCATTGACTCAAAAGGGATTTGAAGAATTCTGTGTTGAGTCCGGTAGAGAAGACCTGATGGCAGATGAAAGATTTGCAACTAATGACCTCCGTTGCCAGAACAACGATGCATTGATTGCAGAAATGAAGAAAGTATTTGCGGAAATCGCTATGGACGAAATTGAAACTAAGTTCAGCGGCAAGAACTTTGCAGTTGCGCCTGTAATTCACGCAGGACAGACTATCAAAGCAAAGCATATGGCAGACAGAGATATGGTATTAAAAATTGATGACAACTACGTTGGTCCATTTGATGCAGTAGGTCATCCAATCAAATTCCAGAAGACTCCTGCTGAAGTACGCAAATGTTCACCTCTTCTCGGTGAAGATACAGAATCTGTACTTAGAGAACTGGGTTACACAGAAGAAGAAATCGCAGAACTGAAAAAGGATGACGTAGTTCAGACTGTTTAATAAATTAGGAGGTAGTAAAAGTGAAAGCTGATAGAAATTTTGACGAAATTATAGATCGCAGAAATTCTTGTTCCTACAAATGGTATAAAGAGGAACACGGTTTAGGCGATGATGATATTATCCCTGTTTGGACAGCTGATATGGATTTCAGATGTGCCGAACCTATAGTAAGAGCTGTTGTTGAACGAGCACAGCATGGTCTTTTCGGATATGCTCTGAGGGACCAGGCTCATAAGGATTGTTTAATTAACTGGCAGACTAAGAGATACGGAACAACTCCAAAAGAAGAATGGATGGCTTATGCACCTCCGGGAGTATTGTTTGCTGTAAATCTTGTGGTAGAAATTCTCACACAAAAAGGCGATAATATTGCAGTTTTGATGCCGAATTATGATCCGCTTTATGAAGTGGTTACAAAGTCCGAAAGAAATCTGGTTGAATCAGAACTTTTAATCGGTGAAGACGGCTCTGTGACAATAGATTTTGAAGACCTGGATAAGAAACTTTCACAGAATGTAAAGATTCTTATTCTTTCAAATCCTCACAATCCATCAGGTCGTGTATGGAAAAGAGAAGAACTTCAGAGCATTGCAGATTTGGCAGCAAAACATAATGTATTTGTAATTTCTGATGAAATTCATTCAGATCTTGTGGCTAAAGATAAACATCATATTACATATTATTCTTTAGGCGAAGATGTTGCAAAGAATTCCATGTCCTGTTATTCAGCTAACAAAGGCTTCAACCTGGGTGGATTCCAGACTTCCACTCTTGTGATAGGAGATCAGAATCTTAAAGCTGAATTCAACAAGAAACTCAGCATTGCACAGACTACTACTGACAATCTGTTTGGTGCAATAGCTACCAAAGCAGCCTATACAGATCCTGAATGTGAAGCCTGGCTTGATGATGTAATTGAATATATTGACGGAAACAAAGAATATCTCTATAAATATGTTGCAGATAATATTCCGCAGCTTAAAGTGATTCCGTCAGAAGGTACATATCTTGCGTGGGTGGACTGCAGAGGTTTAGGCTGCAAAGATGGCAAAGAACTTGAAGACTTTTTCATGAATAAAGCTAAAGTTGAACCTTGTATGGGATACGAATTCGGCAAGCAAGGGGAATTATATGTGAGACTTAACCTGGCTTGTCCAAAATCAACGTTAGAGAAAGTTTTAAACAGAATAAAAGAAGCCATCGGAAGATAGGAGGTATGACATGTTAAAACATAAGCACCTTTTAGTTTTAGGCGGATGCGGTCTTATCGGCAGTGAAGTTGTAAGAGACTTATCCGCAACAAGCAAATTTGAAACAATTACTGTTGCTGACGGTAATTATGAAAAGGCAGTAGCTTTAGTTGAATCCTTGAATGACCCTAGATTCAGCGTAAGAAAAGTTGAAATCAGAAATAAACAGGAAGTTATCGACCTGATGAAAGATGGTTTTGACCTGGTTTGCAACTGCCTGCCATTTGAATTCGACACATACATCAATGAATGTTGCCTGGCAGCTAATATCGTAGGTACTGACCTTGGTGCTACTAAGGATCAGCTTGCTATGAATGATCAGTTGGTAGAAAAGGGCCTTCTTTTCGTAGTATGTGACGGTATTTCTCCTGGTACAACCAATATGATTGCAGCTTATGCAAATCAGAAACTGGACAGACTGGATGAAGTTCATATAGCATTTGCTTCCTTCAGAGCGATTCAGACAGCACCGGGCCTTGTAAGAACTACTCTGTGGGAACTTGACCCTAACGAAGGCGGCAGAAGCTACTTCTTAGATGGCAAGCAGCATTATGTAGGTCCATTCTCCGGAGAAAAGATTGTAGACTTCCCTGAACCGTTCGGTAATCAGCCGGCTTATTATGTACCACACAACGAAGTTTACACTATTCCAATGACAATGCCTACAGTTAAGCATTGCACAATCCGTGGTTCATGGACACCTAAGACTCACAGAATGCTGAAGTTCTTATACGACTATGGATTCTATACAACTCCGCCAATCAAGGTAGGAGATACAGAAATCGCTCCAATCGACTTCATCGAAAAGTTTATCTTTGCCAACGAAGATATGAAGGAAGAACCATTATGGGGCTTCTCACTGGTAGTTGACTGCAAGGGTATCTTAAACGGAGAAGAAGTAGAACTGAGATTCTATACTCAGACTCCTGGACAGGACGAATGGGGAAAGGTTGCAAGTTATGCAAGAAGTACTGCTTGCTCAATGTCTGTTGGCGTACAGCTTCTGGCAAAGGGCATTGATGCTATCGGTATCAAGACTCCTGACCAGGTTTATGACCCTCAGGAATACATTGATGAGCTGGGCAAGAGAGGCGTTGTGCTTCACGAACGTAACGGAATGTTTGGTTTACCAAAATAAGTTTATTATAAACCAGAAATGGAGGAAATATTATTATGAATTTTCAATTAGACGAAAAAAGATTAGCTCTTCAGGCTGCTGTTAGAGAATTCGCTCAGAACGAACTGGCTCCTGGCGTAATCGAAAGAGACGAAGCAAGCGAATATCCATTAGAACTGTACAAGAAATTAGGTTCTATGGGTTATGTTGGTCTGCCTTATGAAGAAAAGTACGGCGGTTCCGGCGGTGACTATTTAGACTACGCTCTGGCTGTAGAAGAAATCTCCAAGGTTGATGCTTCCATGGGTATTTCTTACTCAGTAGCTATGTCTCTGTACGGCGGTTCCATCATCAACGCTGCAACAGAAGAACAGAAACTGGAATTCTTACCAGACGTATTTTCCGGTAAGTCTCTGGGTGCTTTCGGTCTGACTGAACCTAACGCAGGTTCCGATGCAGGCGGATGCGTAACAACTGCAGAAAAGAAGGGCGACAAGTACGTTTTAAACGGATTAAAGTGCTTCAACACTAACGGCCCTCTTGCTGACCACTTCGCAGTATATGCTTTAACTCAGCCGGAACTGGGTGCAAAGGGATTATCCTTATTCCACGTTAAGAAGGGAACTCCTGGATTCTCCATTGGCAAGATTGAAAACAAGATGGGTATCAGAGCTGCTCAGGTTTCCGAATTAATCTTCGAAAACTGCGAAATTCCTGAATCTGCTTTAATCGGCGAAGAAGGAAAGGGCTTCAAGTACGCTATGAAGGCACTGGACGGCGGCAGAATCGGTGTTGCTGCTCAGGGTCTTGGTATTGCTGAAGGTGCATTCGAAATTGCAAGAAAGTACCTGATGACAAGAGAACAGTTCGGTAAGCCAATCTACAGAAACCAGCACCTGGCATTCAAGATGGCTGAACTGGAATGCGAAATCGAAATGGCTAAGTACATGGTTTACAAGGCTGCTCTGGACAAGTCCGAAGGAAGACCTTACACAATTCCTGCTGCTAAAGCTAAATTAGTTTGTACAAACGCTGCTATGCACGTAACAACTGAAGCTGTTCAGATGCTGGGCGGTAACGGTTTCATGCGTGAATACCACGTTGAAAGAATGATGAGAGATGCTAAGATTACTCAGATTTATGAAGGAACTAACGAAATTCAGAAACTGGTAATCAGCGGAGCTTTATTCAAATAATATCTAATGACAGAAGAGTGTGACCCGCAAATGGAGCCACACTCTTCTATTTATCAAAGTACTATGGAAATTATTGTAATAGCGAAACAAGTTAAAATGGCCGACTCTGTCAAATGTGATTTTGCGGGGGTAGAAGCGGCAATAAGATTAAAGAGAAAAACAGACGCTCGTATTAAAGTTGTCGTTATGGGCGAAGAAAAAGATGCAATTGCACAGGTGAGAGATTCTATCTCAATGGGTGCTGATTCGGGAACAGTTCTTCTTTTGGAAAATGCCGAAATAGATTCCTGGATATGTGCAAAAGCTTTTTCAGACTATCTTAAAAATGAAAATTTTGACCTGCTTTTGAGCGGCTCATTTCCTATAGATGCGGATACGATTCAGACAGGACTTCTGGCAGGCAATATGCTTGGATTGGCTTCAGCTTCTCATATTGAGGATATTGACACTGGTGAAGCAAGTGGCTTACTTAAAGCGAAAAAACGTATGGAAGACAGGGTTCAGATTTTAGATGTGAAGATGCCTTGTATGTTTGCTGCACTGCCTCATCCGGAAGCACCGATTTATAAGACAGTACCCGGAATTAACAGGGCATATTCTGTAGATATTCCTGTAATTAAACTTGACTTAAATGACCAAAAAGGTAAAATAAAAGTGATGGACTCTTTCAAAATAGGAGAGCGAAAAAGGGGCAAATGCCTTACTGCGATTTCAACAGAAGGAGCCGCAAAAGAGATAATAAATACTATTGCAGCTAATCATATTTTGTAATTCAAGGAGATAAAAATGACGGATTTTAAAGGCGGTATTCTTATCTTTCTTGAAGAAAGAAATGATAAGTTATCAAAAATAAGCCTTGAGATGGTGGCGGGTGCATTTGCATTGGCTAAAGAAGCCGGATGTCTTGTTACAGGTGTTCTTATAGGCAATCAAATGGAAGAGGCTATAGAAACGGCTTTGAGATTACCAATCAACAAGCTTGTAATATGCAGTTCCGGGTCCCTAGGCGATTTTGACAGTGACAAATATGCAAGAGTAATGGAAAAGTGTTATAAGGAAATTAATCCTTCACTTGTTTTACTCGGTTCTACTTCAGTAAGTGTGGGAATTGCAGCAAATTTGTCTGTCAGACTTTCAAAGGGATTTGTGAGCGACTGCATTAATATAGAAACCGGAGATGAGGGATTTTGCTTAATAAGACCTGATGCAACAGGTTCGGTTCATCAAAGACTTGTATCAGAAACAGGAGAATCTTTGATATGTACAGTAAGACCCGGAACTTTCAGTGAAGATGATTTGGAATACTCAGATATTACTCCTGAGGAAGTTTTTGTTCCATGGGAAGATGATGTGTCTAAAGCATTGGAACTGATAGAAACGGTTTATGAAAAGAAACAGTATGCTGATATAACTAAAGCGAGAGTACTTGTTTCAGGAGGCAGAGGTATGGGAAGTGCCGAAGCCTTTGGACAACTGAGGATTCTTGCTGATTTGCTCGGCGGTGAAGTAGCTTGCAGCCGTGCCTGCATTGAAGCCGGATGGGCAACAGGACCTATGCAGGTCGGGCAGACAGGCAAGACCGTTCATCCTGAGTTATATCTGGCACTTGGCATTTCAGGTGCAATTCAGCATGTGACAGGAATGAAGGATTCAGACCTGATTATAGCGATTAACAAAAATCCTGCAGCACCGATATTTGATGTGGCAGATCTCGGTATTGTAGGTAACATAGAAAATATATTACCTGTATTGATTAAACAACTGCAGGAAAGGAAAGGTGACGTATAATGCAATTTGAAAAAATCAGAAACTATGAAGACATCTTATCCCATGGTGAAGTAGAAGCTAAGAAGGCAGTTCTTGAAGTGACAGACAAAGTTCTTCAGAAACTGGATGCTTACAGATACTTCAAGAACTTTATGAAGTTAGAAGGCGACAAGCTGACTATCGGTAAGAAAGTTGTTGATTTAAACAACTATGACAGAATCTATGCATTTTCTTCCGGTAAAGCAGGTAACCATATTGCTCGTGCTTTCGAAGAAATTTTAGGCGATAAGCTGACTGCAGGCGTTACAATTGTTAAGATTGTAGAAGACATTGACAGAGAATGCCTCAAGAAGACTGAAATCTTCGTTGGCGGACACCCACTGCCAAATGCTGAAGGTGTTGAAGGCTGCAAGAGAATGTGTGAACTGGCTGATCAGATGAACGAAAGAGACCTGTTATTACTCGGTTTAACAGGCGGCTGTTCTGCACTGATGACATATCCACCTGAAGGTATTTCTCTGGAAGATCTGCAGGAATCCACTGACGTTATGCTGAAAAACAGTATGTGGGTAATGGATATCAACGACATCAGAGGTCACTTATCTCAGATGCAGAGAGGTAAGCTGGGCAAGAGAATCAAAGGCGCAAAGATTTTCTGCTTTGAAATCTGGGATGCTGTAGGTCTTGATGATCTTGAAGATTATTCCGAACCTATTCCTATCATGGGTACACCTGTAGGTTACGACACAGTTACTTTTGAAGACCTGAAGGGTATTATGAAGAAATGGAATATCGAAGACAAGCTTCCAAAGAGCGTTGTTGAATATATTTTAAGAGCAGATCCTGCTGAAGAAACTCCTCAGGAAATGACAAATGACGTAGACTACTACATCGTAAATACTTTACCTGATTCATGTAAATATGCTATGCAGGCTGCAGAAGAAATGGGTGTAGATGCTCACGTTCTTACTACTTATATCTCCGGTGAAAGTAAAGATTGCGGTACTTTTATGGCTACATTAGCTAAAGAAATTCAGATGACAGGAAGACCTTTCAAGGCTCCTTGCTTCCTTTTCTCCGCAGGTGAAACAACAACTGCAATCGCTGCAACTGACGAAATCACAGGCCACGGCGGTCCTTCTCAGGAACTGGTTACTGCCTTCGCTATCGCAGCTGAAGAATTAGGTCTGAAGAATGTTGCAATGTTATCCATGGACTCCGAAGGTACTGACGGTACTTGTCCAAATGCAGGTGGTATCACAGATGGTACTTCTATGGCAGCAGCTAAGGCTAAGGATGTTGACCTCAGAAGATACTTAGCAGGTCACGCTTGCTACGAAGCACTTACTGCAATCGGTGACGGACTGTTTACAGGTAACACAGGTACTAATCTTTGTGACTTTAACGTATTATACGTTGGTAAGGTTGACAAATAATAAATTTTCATACATAGGAGGGCTTTATGAGCACATTAATTAAAGACTTAAGAGCACGCGCAATCATTGACTGCAAGGGCAAACCACTTCTTGAAGTTGACGTTATCACTGAAGATGGCGTTATGGGAAGAGGTGCATCTCCATCCGGTATTTCTGCAGGTATTTACGAAGCTACTTGCTTAAGAGACGGCGACCCTAACTGGTACGACGGAAACGGCGTATTCAAGGCTAAGGAAATTGCTGAAACAATTATTAAGCCTGCAATCATCGGTATGGACGCATTAGACCAGAAAGCAATTGACGATCGTCTTTGCGAACTGGACGGCACTCCAAACAAGGCAAAATTAGGCGGCAATACTACATACTCCACATCCATGGCAGTAATGAGAGCTGCTTGTAATACACTGAATGTTCCTCAGTACAAGTATTTAGCTGAAGGCGAAATCAAGAGCATTCCGCTGCCAACTTCCGACTTCTTTGCAGGCGGCAGCTACGAAACTAATACAATGCCTGTTCAGGAATGTACAATTATTCCTTATAAGGTAGAAAGCATTGAAGAAGCAACTGCAATTCTGTGCAACGTTTATAAGAAACTTCCTGAAGTAATCAGAGAATTCCAGGGCGGCAGAAGACCTGAAATCGGTGCTATGTCCGAGTTTATGGCTCCATCCACAGAATTTATGGATTGCCTTGATATCCTGTACGAAACAGCTAAACGCTGTGGTTGTGAAGACAAAGTTGGTTTCCATATGGACTGCGCATTCAGTGAAATCTACGATAAAGAAAAGAAAGTATATAACTACTGCGGCAGACAGATCGACACTGATGAAGTTATCGGAATCCTTAAAGAAGCTACTGAAAAGTACAACTTCTTATATCTGGAAGACCCACTGGACGAAACAGACTGGGATGGTTGGGTAAAGGCTTCCAAGATCCTGACAAAGACAACTCTTTGCGGTGACGATTTAACTGTTACTAATATTGATGTTCTGAAGAAGGCTCACGAATTAGGTGCTTGCGGATCATTTATCTTCAAACCAAACCAGGTTGGTACAGTTTCTGAAGCTATGGCTGCTCAGAAGTATGCTATTGAACATGGTATGTTCTCTGTTCCTTCCATCAGAGCAGGTGGCACAAGTGATGACCCTGTTGCAGATATGGGTACTGCAGGCGGTGCTGCAGCTGTTAAGCTGGGACCTCCAAAATTCGGTCACGCTATCCACATCGTAAACTCCCTGCTCAGAGCAGAAACTGAAAATCCTCAGGCTAAGCCTTTCGATTTCACACCATTTATCAAGTGGGATAAATAAAATATACACACCTTATATATGAGAGGTCTTTGTTTAAAGACCTCTCTCATTCTAGGGTTAGATAGGAGCAAACTAATGCCAAATTTATCAAATGAAAGAAAAGAATACAAAGAAGGTTTGATTTCTGCCATTGGCTGCAGCGTGTTTTGGGGAATAATGCCTATTTATTGGCAGTGGCTCAAGCCTATCGACTCTTCAGTTATCATCTTTTACAGAATTGTCCTTGTAGCGTTAGTGTGTCTGATAGGAGCACTTATTTTATATGACAAAAAGACTATTTTGGAACCGATGAAGGACAAAAAGACAGTCCTTAAATATGTAGTTGCTGGTATACTTATTACGGTAAACTGGTCCATTTATATATGGGCAGTTAATGCCGATATGGTTATCCAGACTTGCATTGGTTATTATATTGAGCCTCTTGTGGTCTGCGTATTTGGTATTGTGCTTTTTAAAGAAAAATTAAACAAATATAAAATTACAGCATTCGCATTTGCATTGGCAGGTGTTGCTGCTGTAGTATTCTACTTTGGAGAAATTCCGCTGGTTGCACTTTCTCTGGCATTTTCCTTTGCTATTTATGCGGCATGTAAGAAAAATCTTTCTTTGCCGCCGGTATTATCTCTTTTTTATGAGACAATATTCTTAATGCCTTTTGCACTGGTGGTTATCATATATCTGGAAATTTCAGGACAGGGTGCTCTTGCAGCAGCAGAAATGCCTAAGTATGCACTTTTGATGCTCTGCGGCTTGTTCACTGCGTTTCCGCTCGGTCTGTTTGCCAATGCCACACGCAAACTTAATTTATTCGTAGTAGGTCTGACAGAATACATTTCACCTACAATTTCACTGTTTATCAGTATTTACTTGTTCAAAGAACCTTTTGAATCTATTCAGTTGGTAGCATTTGCTATTATTTGGGTAGGGCTTATCTTCTTCAGTTACGGCGAATTTAAAGAAATAAAAAAATTAAAGGACTAAGTAATGGGAAACAGCAAAAAAATCGGAGCTTTAAATATTGCAGTATTATATGTAGGCTGTATGATGGGTGCCGGATTTGCATCGGGGAGAGAAACGTGGCAGTTTTTCGGTGTTTTTGACAAATGGGGCATCCTGGGAGTAGGTCTCTTTGCAGTTATAATTCTTGCAATTGGTTATATGACAATTTATATCGCAAACACCCTTGGAACCAATGACTTGGGGAAGATTATGATTCCTGAAGGGCATCCGGGTCTTGAGAAACTTTGTGGCAACCTGATGGCAGGAATGCTCTCTATTGTTATTGTTCTAATGACTTCTGCAGGCGGAGCACTTTTAAATCAGCAATTCGGCCTTCCTTCATTTGTGGGCGGATTAATTATTGTTGTACTTGTTTTGGCAACAGTAATGGGAAACTTTGCAAGGGTTTCAAGAGTCTTCAAGTATGTAATGCCGGTACTTTGTATTGCTATGATTCTTACCTGCCTTGCAGTAATAATTACCTTTGACGGACCGGCTCGAGTGCCCGAAAAGTTTGATATTTCACCTATGACACCGAACTGGATTGTTTCGACTTTTTTATATGTTGCATATAATGTCATAGGTCTAATAGCAATTATGGCTACGGCTGCAATTAATGCTAAAAGTTATAAAACGACAAAAATAGGTGCTTTGCTTGGCGGAACTGCGGTTGGTGTTTTGGCCATGCTCATACTTTTGACCATCAGATGTGATATGGTTTTTTCTCAGGGAATGGATATGCCTGTTTTGGGTTATGCTGATAACCTTTCTAAGGGGATGGGTGTTTTATACACCATAATTCTGTTTTGTGCCATTTATTCAACGGCAACAAGCAATTATTATGGATTTACTACTAAAATCAAAGAGGGCCCTAAAAAGAATTTTATCGTTGTGATAACAGCATTTGTAGGTTATCTTCTGGGGCTGGTTGGGTTCAAGAATATTATCAGTTATTTAACGCCGGTAATCGGATATATAGGACTTATTTTTATTGGACTGCTTGTCTGGAATTTTATTTCACTTATCATAAAGGAGCACAAAGATGAAGACAAAAGTTTATCCTAAGCCACTTGCCAGGGTCACAGGAGGACTTGGAGGAGAGGCTGTATTGATTTTGGGAAGTGAAAAAACAGCACTTCACGATCTTGGAATGGCTTGCTTTAACAAAGAAATGATTGCTAACCTTGAGGAGGTTTTAGACGGCAGACCTCTTGATTATGTATTATTGTCACACACACATTACGACCATATGGGTGCGCTGCCTTATGTTATCAGTAGATGGCCTGATGTACAGGTTTGCGGCGGACAGAAGGCCGCACAAGTTTTTTCAAGACAAGGTGCTCTTGATATGATAGTTTCTATGGGAAAGACTGCTGCAGAGTTTTATGGCAAAGATCCTGAGGAAATAACTGCAGAAGGCGTTAGGGTTGATATTGTACTTGAAAGCGGAGATATCATTGACCTGGGTGATGAAAAAGTTGCTGCGTTTGAAACCAAGGGTCATACTGACTGCTCTATGTCGTATTTTCTTCAGCCACAGGGAATAATACTTGCCAGCGAATCTACCGGTGTACTTATGGAAGAAGAAATTATGCATACATCTGTGTTGAAAAGCTTTGAAGACAGTCTTGAATCAGCAAAATTTCTCTCACTTCTTCCATACAAAGGAATTTTGATTCCTCATTATGGTATGCTGCCTGACCATATGCTTGAAAATTATTTTGATGTATATATAGATGCAGCTGAAAAAGAAAAGAATCTTATTGAAGGCTGGATTAATCAAGGTCTTACTTCAGAAGAAGTTTTCGAAGAACATAAAAAGATTTACTGGACAGAAAAAAGAGCCGTTTCTCATCCATATAGGGCTTATAAGATGAATACAGAAATTATTATAAACAGAATGATGAAATAAAGGAAGTTCAGTTGAACTTCCTTTTATCGTCTTGGCTGAGGACGGCGATGTCTTGGACCGCACTCATTTTCTTCAAAACAATTGTCTGCTTCTGCGTGTTCCACTGCAGATTCTTTACAGCAATTCTCGACAGTATCCATTGGTTTAATCTGGTTAGGGAATAGTGGAGGGAATGTAGTGCAAATAGAGTTTTGCTGAACAGCCGCTTCTGCATATCCTGTGGAGAGAACACAAAGCTGAACCGGTACAACGATCTTCTTTTCACAAGTTACGCAAACAGCAATAATTAAGTTACCGCTTACACAGCCATCAGGTCCGATGGAAAGGTCACGACCGCAGTTGTTTGTTGCCAACCTGGCTTCGCAAGAGGAATTGCAGAACTCAGTAAATCTAGGTAAAAAAGCCGTATCAATGGCAGAAGGCATACAAATTTCAAAGAAGTTTGTAAGTACCAGAGGTTGGCATGCTTCTGCAATATTTACGTTTGTGCATACTGTGTAGATGGCATCATTGTTACAACTGTCGCAAAGTAGAAGATCCAGTTCTATGATTACGTTACCCGATATGGAAATATTCTGTGTGCCAAATATTGGTGTGCCTTTGCATTGGTCGTCACAAGTATCTGTTTCCGCGTAAAGAAGTTTTTCTGAGAAATTCCCGTCTGCACCTACAACGCTAAGCTGTTCTCCTTTTGCATTCTGAAGGAATGTGGCACCTGAAATACTTGTATTAACATCTAACTTTAAATTAGATGGATCATCAATATTGTAAGGATTGAAGCTTCTTTTGCACCTTATATCTACAACTCTTTTAACTCTGTGACCTTGAGGCAAAGCCGGAGAAAATTCTTGATTTTGAACGGTTTTCATACCTTGCAGATTAAAGAGAACCGCATCAAAAACCTTTTGAACATAGATTGGCTCGCTTTTAACATTGGTTAAATCACCGTTGAATTCACAGAGGGTATTGGCGTTACAGCAGTTTTGATAGAGGTCAGTGGAAACTCGGCTTCCAAAACAGCTCATAAAAATTACCTCCTTAAATAGTCCAATATCTTTCTCTGATAATATATGAAAACAATTAATTTTGTGTTACAATACTATAGTTATTATTTATAAAGGGGAATATTTTATGTCTGATATTATAATTAAACAGCTCCCTTGTGGGGTTCGTGTAGCAATGGAAAAGATTCCGCACGTTAAATCTTGTGCTATGGGCATTTGGGTAAAGAATGGTGCGGTTGATGAATACAAAGAAGTGGCGGGCATTTCCCATTTCATTGAGCACATGATGTTCAAGGGAACTAAAAAGAGAAATGCCAGACAAATTGCCGAAGATATTGACAGAATAGGTGGGCAGATGAACGCCTTTACGGGCAAAGAAGCTACTTGTTACTATGTTAAGATGATCAATACTCATCTGCTTGATGGTGCAGAAGTATTGATTGATATGCTTACTGATTCAGTCTTTGACAGCAGAGAAATGACAAAGGAGCGCCAGGTAATTTGCGAAGAAATTAAGATGATTGAAGATCAGCCTGACGATTTAGCCCACGATGAAGTGATGGAAATGGTATTTAAAGGTGAGCCTTTGGGTAATTCTATCATTGGAACACCAACGTCTCTGCGTAGCATTACAAGACCTGTCATAACAAAATATAAACAGGAAAGTTATTCGAGAGATTCAATTGTTGTATCTGTTGCAGGTAACTTTGATGAAGATGAATTATGCTCATATCTTGAAGGTAAGTTTGATTCTTTAAATGCGGTTAAAGAAAAAAAGAGTGAAACAGAATCTTTGTATGTTCCAAAGTGTAAGGTAATTACCAAGGATATTCAGCAGTCTCACCTTTGTCTGGCAACAAGATCCATCAGTTTGACTGACCCCGGATACTATACTTTTTCTGTTATAAATAACATTATGGGCGGAAGCATGAGCTCAAGATTCTTCCAGAATATCAGGGAAGAAAAGGGCCTTGCCTACAGTGTTTATTCAGCTAACAGCGCATTCAACAATGCCGGTTATTATAACATATATGCAGGTGTGAGCCACGAAAAAATCGGTATGGCAATCGACGGAATCAAGGAAGAATTGGAACTACTCGATAAGAAAGGTGTAACTGATGACGAACTTGCAATGTCAAAAGAACAACTTAAGGCAAGTTACATATTCGGTCAGGAAAATGTTGCCAGCAGAATGTTTGCCATAGGCAAGAATTTACTGCTGCTTGGAAAAATATTTACTCCTGAAGAAGTCATTGAAGGAATAGACAGTGTTTCAAAGGAAGACATTGATGGTATCAAACCAATAATATGCAACATAGAAAATTATTCTGCAGTTTGCGTTACAAAAGATAAAGTTAACTTGAAGAAGATGATGAGGTTATAAAATGAAACCTAAGATTAAAATTATAAGCAAAAGCGGAATGCTTCCCAGCTATGAAACCTACGGATCAGCCGGAGCTGATCTGAGAGCTTATATAGATGAGCCTGTTACACTTATGCCGGGAGAAAGAAGATTGATTCCAACAGGCCTTTTTGTTCAATTGCCTGTAGGAATTGAAGCACAGATTCGTGCCAGATCAGGTCTTGCAATTAAACACGGCATCGGACTTGTTAACGGAATCGGAACGGTTGACAGTGACTACAGAGGGGAATGGAACGTTCCTTTAATCAATTGGGGACAGGAACCATATACAATTCACAACGGTGACAGAATTGCTCAGGTTGTATTTGCATCTTATGTAGTTGGTGATTTTGAACTAACGGAATCTATTGATTCTACTGAAAGGGGAGCCGGAGGCTTCGGCCATACCGGCGTCAAATAAAGAGGTGAGATTATGTTGATAAGAGAAGAAATTGAACAAAGAGAAATAGAAATTCTTTCTCCTCTTGCTGCCAAAAGTGCTTTTTCAAGAGGGAGAGCGGTTCCTGAAGAAAAGTGCGAAATGCGTACTGAATTTCAGCGCGACAGGGACAGAATAATTCATTCCAAAGCATTCAGAAGGCTGATGCACAAGACTCAGGTATTTCTTGCACCGGAAGGAGACCATTTCAGAACAAGACTGACTCACACGATTGAGGTTTCCCAAATCGCAAGAACAATTGCAAGAAGTCTTAATTTGAATGAAGACCTTACGGAAGCTATAGCACTCGGTCATGATCTGGGTCATACACCTTTTGGACATAATGGAGAAGACGTACTTAATTCTGTGCATCCGGGAGGATTTGAACATAATGTACAGAGTCTCAGAGTTGCGGATGTTCTCGAATCCACTCAATCAAGAGAAGGTATGAACCTGACCGCTGAAGTTCGTGACGGAATGATAAATCATACAGGTCCAAACAAGCCTTTTACCCTTGAAGGACAAATTGTTAAACTGAGTGACAGAATAGCATATATTAATCACGATATTGATGATGCTATAAGAAGTAAGGTTATTTCTCTTGACGATATTCCGAAATCTTCCTTGGAGCTTTTTGGATACAGTCACCGTGAACGAATTGATAATATGGTTAAAGATGTAATCTTCAACAGCCGCGGCAACGGTGAGATTTTACAGAGCGAAGCATTCAGGGATGAGTTGATTCAACTGAGAAAGTTTATGTTTGCCCATGTGTATAAAAGCGGAAGGGTTAAGAAACAAGAAGATTTAGCGAAAGTGGAGGTTGTAATCAGTTCCCTTTACGATTATTTTCTTAAAAACCCTAAAAAACTTCCTAGCGATCTTAGAAAAATTGCTAAGGAAGACGGCGTTAATGAAGCGGTTAAGGATTATATTGCCGGAATGACAGACCGATATGCGCTTACCGTTTATACTGATTTGTTTGTACCAAAAAGCTGGAAATAAATTTCAAAAAAATTAAAATAAAAAAAAAGGAAACTACTCATTTTTTGCGTATAAAAACATATAAAAGTGTTTTATGGGGTAAGAGATGAGTTTTTCTTTTAGTAAAGAAGCAATTGATGACTTAAAAAGTCAGATTGATATAGTCGACGTTGTAGGACGTTCTGTACAGCTGAAACGAGCAGGCGCCAATTATAAAGGAAATTGTCCGTTTCATAATGAAAAAACGCCCTCTTTTGTTGTGTCGCCGCAGAAACAGATTTATACTTGTTTTGGCTGCGGGGCTTCAGGAAACGCCATCTCTTTCGTAATGCAGTATTATAACCTTGCCTTCAATGAAGCGGTTGAAAAACTGGCAGGGGAATATGGGATCACTTTACAAAAAAATACTCGTAATGATGATAGAGAAAAATACTACGAAATAAACCGAGAGGCAGCCAGATTTTTTTATAAATCTTTGACTGAAAGCAAGAATCCCGGGTATACATATATGCAGAAGCGCGGCATTTCCGACCAGATAATTAAAAAATTCGGACTCGGTTATGCTGACGGAAACTGGGACAGCCTTTACAAGCATTTCAAAGCAAAAGGCGTCAGTGAGAAACTACTTGTAGAACTTGGTCTCTTATCTGAAAAAGATGGCAGGTATTATGACAAGTTCAGAGACAGAGTTATTTTCCCTATAATCAATACCAGCGGCAAAGTAATTGGCTTTGGCGGACGAGCCTTGAGCAATGAAGTAATGCCAAAGTATCTCAACTCTCCTGAAAATAAAGTGTTCCAAAAGAAAAATAATCTTTACGCTTTAAATATCACAAGACAAGATGTAGGCAAAGAGGGACATGCAATTATAGTTGAAGGTTATATGGATGTTATTTCTCTTTACCAGAACGGAGTACGTAATGTAGCGGCTTCTTTAGGGACAGCACTTACAGAAAATCAGGCGAAATTAATTAACAGATACACTAAAAATATTGTTCTTTCTTATGATGCCGATGCAGCCGGTCAAAAAGCAGCCCTCCGGGGCATTGATGTGCTGCGACAGGAAAATTGCAAGGTTAAGGTTCTTCATGTGACAGACGGCAAAGACCCTGATGAGTTCATTAAGAAAAACGGAAGAGAAGCTTTTGTCAATCTTGTAAATAATGCTATGCCGTATATAGATTACAAGTTGGAAGCTTATAAAAAAGGTTTAAATCTCGCAACCGAAGAGGGCAAACTTGATTATATGAAGAGAATCACACAGGTTCTCAAAGAACTGGGCCCTGTAGAAGCGGATTTATATATTAAAAAAATCGCCAAAAACATTGGAATTGCTGAAGGTGCAATAAAAATGGAAATTTCAGGCGATAATATAGAAACCAAAGAGATTCCTCGCCCGGCATTGAGACCGGATAATGATGAAATGCCTCTTGATATTTCATCACTTGAGGCAACACTGTTAAAATGTATTTTTACAGAGCCTCATCTTGTGGAGCAAATGCTTGGTCAGGAAGAGATTTTCAGAGGATATCTGAGTAAAAAAATAATCAATATCATATATGAACTTTATGGTTTATATAATGATTTCAATGTCGGTCAGGTAAATGACAGGCTTGAGCCTAAAGAAAGTGAAGAACTGGAATTGGCGTTGGACAAGGTAGTTGTCTGCGGCAATGCAGATGAAGTTTTAAATGATTGTATTAATAGTTGGCAGATAAACAGCCTGCAAAGACAAGAACGTAAACTTCTTAATATGCTTTCACTGGCCGATGAGGAAACAAATGATGATTCAGTCAGAGAACTTACTATCAAACTAATGGAAATACAAAATAAAATTAAGGTGTTTGGGGGAAACAAATAATGACAACAGACAACAAATTAAACAATGTAATTGAAGAAAAAGAAGAGGTTAGCGGTGCTGATAAGAAACAAGAATTGTTAAATATTCTTATGGAAAAGGGCAGACAAGGCAAAAATCAGATCACTTACTCTACTATTGCGGAAGTACTTGACTCAACAGATCTTGACAAAAATCAAATGGATGATATGTACGAAATTCTTATGTCCAGAGGCATTGAGATTGTTTCCGAAACAGAACCGGATGATTTTGACATTTTGATGAATGATGACGGTGAACCTCATGACGATTCTGACATCATCGTAGACGAAGTGGGAGAAATTGATTTAGAGTCAACAATTCCAAAGAGTATTGCGGTTGATGACCCTGTCAGAATGTATCTTAAAGAAATCGGTAAAGTTCCTTTGCTGTCAGCCGATGAAGAAATCGAGTTGGCAAAGAGAATGGAACATGGAGATGAAGAAGCTAAAAAGCGTCTTTGTGAAGCAAACCTGAGACTGGTAGTAAGTATCGCTAAGAGATATGTGGGCCGCGGTATGTTATTCCTTGACCTCATTCAGGAAGGTAACCTGGGTCTCATCAAAGCAGTAGACAAGTTTGACTACACAAAGGGTTATAAGTTCTCAACTTATGCAACCTGGTGGATCAGACAAGCTATTACACGTTCCATAGCTGACCAGGCAAGAACTATTCGTATCCCTGTTCATATGGTTGAAACTATCAATAAGCTTATCAGAGTATCCAGACAGCTTCTTCAGACTTACGGAAGAGAACCTAGCCCTGAAGAAATTGCTGTTGAAATGGGCATTTCAGTAGATAAAGTAAGAGAAATTCAGAAAATTGCACAGGAACCTGTTTCCTTAGAAACTCCTATCGGTGAAGAAGAAGACAGCCATCTGGGTGACTTTATTCCGGATGAAGACGTTCCTGCACCGGCAGAAGCTGCAGCTTTTTCTATGCTCAAAGAACAACTGGTTGAAGTATTAGATACGCTTACAGAAAGAGAACAGAAAGTTCTTAAATTGAGATTCGGACTTGAAGACGGAAGAGCAAGAACTCTTGAAGAAGTTGGTAAAGAATTCGATGTAACAAGAGAAAGAATCAGACAGATTGAAGCAAAAGCTTTGAGAAAACTTCGTCATCCAAGCAGAAGCAAAAAACTGAAGGATTATTTAGAATAAAATGACAAAACTTACACCCAGACTTAATCTTATAGCAAATGAAATATTGCCGGGCGAAACCATGGCCGACATAGGAACAGACCATGGGTTTCTGCCGTTGTATCTGTGGGAACAGGGTATATGTCCTAAAGTGATTATGGCAGATATAAGTAAAGGATCGCTGCAAAAGGCAAGGGACAATTGTTATACAGCATATCCTGACGGAAATTTTGATTTGAGACTGGGAAGCGGTATTGAAGTGCTGGAAAAGGGAGAAGTTGATGTTATTGCTATTGCAGGCATGGGCGGTATTCTTATGACCGAAATTCTCGGGGCAGATATCGAGAAAACCAAATCATATAAGAGACTTGTTCTTCAGCCACGCAATAATGTAGGTGTATTAAGGCACTGGCTATACAACAACGGATTTTCCTTGACCAACGAGCAACTAGTCCGCGAAGGCAAATATATTTGTGAGATTATTACTGCGATTCCAAAAGAAGTAGCTGTTCTTCGTGATCTTGGTCCTGATGCCATTGAATACGAGTATCCTCATAAACTAGTGGATTTTAAAGGGCCTTTAACAGCAGAATATCTTGATATAAAATTGCAGATAGAAAGAAATATTCTCACATCAATGAATAAAGCCAAAGAACCTGACTTTAAAGCGGTAAGAAGTCAGGAATACAGGATTGATTATCTTGAAAGGCTGGTGAAGTCTTTATGAGAATAGATGAACTTAAAAAAATAATTGAATCCTTATGCCCCCTGGATTTGCAGGAAAATTGGGATAATTCCGGTTTTCAGATAAGATTTGACAATTTGCCTGTTAAAAGAGTGTTGGTGGCTATGGAAATAACGGATGCTGTGATAGATGAAGCATTGTTGTGTAAAGCAGAAGTTATAATTACTCATCATCCTTTAATCTTTGGGAATCTTAGATGCGTTGACGGTAATGATGTTACGGGCAACTACATACAGAGACTTATAAAACATAACATAAGTGTATATTCAAGTCATACTCCTTTTGACAAATGTGAAGACGGTAACAATGATTATCTCGCTAAGCTTCTTCATCTTTGTCAGATTCAGAAGATGGAATCAGATGAAACGGGAATTTGCAGAGTTGGTTTCGTAGACGGTGAATGTACAATAGCTGAATATATTGAACAAATTTCAAGTTGGATGAAGATTGATAAGACTTATATGAGTTTTACAGGTTGTCTGGATTCTGAAGTTTCGAAGGTTGGACTTTGTACAGGATCCGGTGCTGAATTTATCGATATTGCCGATAAAGAAAACTGTGATTTATTCATAACAGGTGATGTGAAGTACCACAGTGCCCAGACGGCTAAAGCTCTTGGGCTTAATGTCCTTGATATAGGCCATTATGGCAGTGAAAAAATATTTGTGGAAAATATGGCTTCATATCTAAAAAAGAATACGGATTTAGAGATTATTGAATCAAAACAGGATTTGAATCCATTTGTAAAATTATAGAGGGGAAACTATGAAAAAGAAAAGTAATGGACTTTTGGCAAAAGTTTTGGTAATTTTGTTAATTATTGCAATAATAATTACATATTCCATTTCTTTTGTAGCATATTTGTTTTAAATAAAATATATGGGTAGGGCTGACAATCGCGCAAGGAAACTTGTGAGGAAAGTCCGGGCTCCGCAGGGCAGGATGCCGGATAACGTCCGGCGTAGGTAACTATAGGGAAAGTGCAACAGAAACATTCCGCCGAAACAGTTAGGCTGTGGTAAGGTTGAAATGGTGAGGTAAGAGCTCA
>JAFSHN010000075.1 GCA_017440275.1 Bacillota bacterium
CTTTTTCAAGGTCGTGAGCATCATTCTGGTAGGATTTACGTTCAATCTTTCCATAATATATTACTCTCTTTCTCTGTAATACTTTTCGATGTACTCGTCCTTGATACGTTTTAATTCTGACTTAGGAAGCATGGACAGGAGAGCCCAGCCGGTAGTCAGTGTGTCTTCAATACTTCTGTCAGTTTCGTAGCCCTGAGAAACGTACTGTTTTTCGAAGGCCTGTGAGAACTGAGCATATTTCAGGTCAATTTCTGTAAGTGCCGCTTCACCGAGGATTGAAACCAGTTCCAGAGCTTCCTTACCCTTTGCGTAAGCGGAGAAGAGCTGGTTCATAGTGTCAGCATGGTCTTCTCTTGTCTTGCCCTTACCGATACCCTTGTCTTTAAGACGGGACAGGGATGGGAGAACGTCGATAGGAGGCTTAAGTCCTTTACGATAAAGTTCTCTGGAAAGGATAATCTGACCTTCTGTGATATATCCTGTTAAGTCAGGGATTGGGTGAGTCTTGTCGTCTTCAGGCATTGTCAGAATCGGAATCATTGTGATGGATCCGTCAAAGCCTCTCTTACGGCCTGCTCTTTCGTACATTGTAGCCAGGTCAGTGTAGAGGTAACCTGGGTAACCACGTCTGCCCGGAACTTCCTTACGGGCTGCAGATACTTCACGAAGAGCTTCTGCGTAGTTTGTGATGTCTGTCAGGATAACCAGTACGTGCATGCCCAGGTCGAATGCCAGGTATTCCGCACAAGTGAGGGCCATACGAGGAGTTGCGATACGTTCTACCGCAGGGTCGTTAGCCAAGTTCATAAAGAGAACTGTTCTGTCGATGGCACCTGTTCTTCTGAAGTCGGATGCGAAGAATTCAGCTTCTTCGTGAGTGATACCGATAGCTGCGAATACTACGGCGAAGTTTCCTTCACCGCCTCTTACCTTAGCCTGACGTGCAATCTGTGCAGCCAGGTCAGCGTGAGGCAAACCGGAACCGGAGAAGATAGGCAGCTTCTGTCCTCTTACCAGAGTGTTCAGACCGTCGATGGCAGAAACACCTGTCTGGATAAATTCAGATGGGTAGTCACGAGCAGCAGGGTTCATTGGCAGGCCGTTGATATCCATTCTCTTTTCAGCGATGATATCAGGACCGCCGTCCTTTGGACGACCCATACCGTCGAAGATTCTTCCAAGCATATCAGGAGCAACGGCAAGTTCTGTACCGTGTCCCAGGAATTTTACTGTACTTTCTTTCAGGTTGATACCTGTGGAGCTTTCGAAGAGCTGTACTAAAGCGTTGTCGCCGTTTACTTCCAGCACCTTGCAAAGTCTCTTTTCACCACTTGGCAGTTTGATTTCGCCAAGCTCGTCGTAAGTTACGTTTTCTACGTTCTTTACCAGCATCAGAGGGCCGACAACTTCACTGATGGTTTTATATTCTTTAATCATCTAAATCATCCTCCCCTGTTGTTAATTCTGAAACTGCTTTCTGCATATCAGCCATAATAGTTTCGTAAGAAGCATCGATGTCTTTTTCTTCAATATACTTGAAACGTCCGATAGTTTCTCTGATTGGCAGATTTAAGATTTCGTTGAAGTTTGCGCCGAGAGCTACTGCTTCACGAGCAAGCTTGTGGAATGTTAAAATCAGCTTCAGCAGTTTGTACTGTTTATTCAATGATGTATATGTGTCTACATCGTGGAATGCGTTCTGGTGGAGGTAGTCTTCACGGATAGACTTGGAAACTTCCAATTTCAGTCTGTCTTCAGGAGAAAGTCCGTCAACACCTACCAGCTGAACTACTTCGTTCAGTTCGGATTCTTCCTGCAGGAGAGCAATTGTCTGTTCTCTCAGCTTAGGGAATTCCTTGTTTACATTGTCTTCGTACCAGCTTGTCAGCTTGTCAATATACAGAGAGTAGCTCTGCAGCCAGTTGATTGCAGGGAAGTGTCTCTTGTAAGCCAAGCTGGAGTCAAGACACCAGAATACCTTTACAATACGAAGAGTTGCCTGGGATACAGGTTCTGATATGTCACCGCCCGGAGGAGATACTGCTCCGATAGCAGAAAGTGCACCAAGACGTCCTTCTTTACCCAGGGAAATACATCTGCCGGCTCTTTCGTAGAACTGAGCAAGACGGGAAGCCAGGTACGCAGGATAACCTTCTTCACCAGGCATTTCTTCAAGACGACCTGACATTTCACGAAGAGCTTCCGCCCATCTTGAAGTGGAATCAGCCATGATAGCTACTGAGTAACCCATATCTCTGAAGTATTCTGCAATTGTGATACCTGTATAAATTGACGCTTCACGAGCTGCTACCGGCATATCGGAAGTGTTGGCAATCAGTACAGTTCTCTTCATGATGGATTCGCCTGTGTTAGGGTCTTTCAGTTCAGGGAATTCCATCAGTACGTCTGTCATTTCGTTACCACGTTCGCCGCAGCCGATGTAAACTACGATTTCTGCATCTGCCCACTTAGCTAACTGGTGCTGTACTACAGTCTTGCCAGAACCGAATGGGCCGGGAACTGCTGCAACACCGCCTTTTGCAATTGGGAACAGTGTGTCGATTACACGCTGTCCTGTGATCAGTGGCATTTCCGGCACTAATTTTTCTTTATAAGGTCTGCCACGTCTTACAGGCCATTTCTGCATCATTGTCAGTTCCTTGATGCTGCCGTCAGCCAGACGAACTTTGCATACAGTTTCTTCTACTGTAAATTCGCCTTCTTCAATGGATTCAACCACGCCGGCCACGCCGTAAGGAACCATGATTCTCTGTTCAACTACGATAGTTTCCTGAACAGTACCGATGATATCGCCGGCTTCAACTTCGTCGCCCACCTTTACTGTAGGAACGAATGCCCACTTCTTAGTTCTGGACAGGGAAGGAACCTTGATACCTCTTGTAATATTGGATCCTGCCACCTGACGCATTTCTTCCAGCGGTCTCTGAATACCGTCGTACATTGTTTCAATCAGACCAGGTCCCAGTTCTACAGAAAGAGGTGCACCTGTAGTCACTACAGGAACTCCTGGTCCGATGCCGGCTGTTTCTTCATAAACCTGGATTGAGGCTTTGTCGCCTCTCATTTCTATAATTTCACCTATCAGGCCCTGTTCACCTACGTGAACCACGTCGTACATGTTAGCCTCTTCCATGCCGGAAGCTACTACCAGAGGACCTGATACTTTTAATACTTTACCTTGACTCATTACTATTATTCACCTCCGAACAGGATGTCCGCGCCTACTGCGCGTTCTACAGATTTCTTTACGCTTGCCATGCCGATTCCAAGACTTCCGTCCTTATTAGGAATTGGAATTATTGCCGGCAATTTGGAATCTGTATATCTGGAAACAGCCTCTTCCATCTGCTGGTAGAGCTGTTCTGTCACATATATAATGGCAAAATTGTCTTCCACCATTTTAGTGAGAGCCTTTTCGGCTTCTTCTGCCAGGTCACAAGGGAAAACATCAAGACCTACAGCTTTGAAACCGAGAACGCTTTCTCTGTCTCCTATAACACCTATCTTATACATAAGTCTCCCTTAACCTTTCAATTATAACTTGCTTGTCAGTTCCCGCGATTTTACCTGTAAGAATCACTCTGAGGTTCTTCAGTTCTGTTTCCTTTGCTAAAAGGAATGCTGCACACGGTTCGATTCCGAAAGGAATGTACTTAGCATCTTTAATGAACTTCATACGAATATCATCGCAAATCTTTTCCAGCATGTAGTACTTTCCTGTTTCTTTAACGGCAACCGCACCCTTTTCAAAAATAGGTCCATAGCCGTAAGGTATCATCTTTTCAGCCATCTGCTTATAGCCGTCATCGTATCCGGCTGTAAACAATCCCAGAGCAATTTCTCCCCCTTCGAGGAAAACTTTCTTGAAGAAATCTACCTGTTTTCCGATTTCCTTTAATCTGACAAAAGTACTGATGTTGAGAATGTCAATCTGCATCTTTACATAATCCAGTAAGAACTTGTTATCCATTTTTTCTGCTGCCATGAACATATCCTGATAGCAAGCCTTGTCGAGGACAATGTCGATTTCCTGAGGGTCCTGTCCCTTTCCGAAAAGTTCAATTGCACGATTGATGGCTTCCTTCATGGAAGATGAAAGGAACACTAAGTTTCTTTCTTTTATCATTCTAACCAATGACTGTGGGTCCAGTCTTCCGCCGGATGTCAGATAGCTTTCAGGGTTGAGATCTAAAAACTCAGCCTTAAGAATCGCTTTTGCGTTGTGATAATCTTTTGGGAACTTGAGCATTTCCAGTTCTTCTCTGTTGGGAAGTGCTGAAAAAACAAAATTGTATACTCGTTCTTCTTCTGCTGCCAAAACCTTGATGAAGTCTCTTGGATTTGCAAGAGGCTTGCCGTCACCGTATCCGTATTCGGCGATGACTGCCATAGCACCCTGAAAATCTTTGGCTTCTGCGGCTTTAAGCAAATCCGCCATTGGGATTAAGGTTTTTTCACCTGCTCTCATAAGAGCGGAGCAAAAGATATAAGAGTCTTCTCTAGCTTTGCTCATAGAACCTTCTCCTTATTTTTCAGGCGGGAAAAGAATTGCGGCAACGTCTGCTACCAGTTCCTGGCGATGTTCTTCCACAATAGCATCTATCGTATTGCTGATAAACATCTGTCCCTTCTGAAGCACAAATCCGCCATTTATTTTTCTCGTCTCATCCGATAATTCAAATTTACTGCCGGGTACTGCTGCGCTAAGCGCCTCAACTACCTTGCTACCGATGGATTCTCTTTCTTTTTCGTTGAATATGAGCACTCCACCGTCAAGTCCGGAAGCCTTGCCCAGGTTAACGAGGAATTCCACGTACTGAGCTTCTTCCATATTCAAAATGTAGTCCTGAGCCTTTTCGAAGCATTCGTTGATGCATTCCTGCTTAGCAGCCAAAACAATCTTTTTGCTGTCAAGTTCTGCCACAGATTTACGTCTTTCAATAATCTTATCTTTTTCTTCTGCAGCTTCCCGGATGGCCAGGTCAGTTTCTACTTTTGTTCTGTATTTTATGTCATTAATGATTTTACGGCCTTTTGTCTTTGCTACATTGAGAATCTGTTCGCTCTCAGTTGCGGCTTCGTCCAAAATGGCTGCTGTAATCTTTTCTATACTCATAACTAATCCACCTTTCGGGGCATTTTAGATTGCAATTCTCAGCCAAATCAGTACTGATACCAGCAGTGCGAAAATTGCGTATGTTTCTACCATCGCTGTATAAATGATACCCTTAACCATCTGATCAGGTCTCTTTGCTGTTAACTGAAGAGCTGCAGCTGCTGCCTTGCCCTGTGCCATACCGGACCAAATACCTACTAAACCGATTGGAATACCTGCAGCCAGGAAGTATGCACCCTGAGCCATTGTCAGGTCAACCATTTCTCCGCCTAAGAGACCGATTTTCATCATAATCAGGAATGCGATAATCAGTCCATAGATACCCTGTGTGCCAGGCAGAGCCTGCAGAATGATTGTCTTACCGAATAACTTTGGATCTTCTGCTAAAACCGCAGAAGCTGCCTGACCTGCGATACCAACGCCCATAGCGCTTCCGATACCTGCAAGAGCTGCGATTGCTGCTCCCATAAGAGCTAATGTATTACCATCTATCATATTCATTTTTTATTCCTCCTCTTGTTGGATCTTTATATACTTTGTTTTCTTACGGAAAGGATCAAACGGTTCGCCGCCGTCTTCATAGAACTTTCCGAAAAA
>JAFSHN010000076.1 GCA_017440275.1 Bacillota bacterium
CGCTACAAGCACAAATATCACTCTTCCATTCATCTATGTATCTGAACAGACAGGTCCTCTGAATATGGAAGTAGACTTAACAAGAGCAAAATTCGATCAACTGACAGCTCACTTAGTTGAAAGAACTATCGAGCCTATGAGAAAGGCTATGGCTGACGCAGGCGTTACAAACTCCGACATCGAAAAGGTTATCCTGGTTGGTGGTTCCACAAGAATCCCTGCAGTTCAGGAAGCTGTTAAGAAAGTTACAGGCAAGGAACCTTTCAAGGGAATCAACCCTGACGAATGTGTAGCACTGGGTGCTGCAATTCAGGCCGGCGTACTGACAGGTGAAGTAAACGACATCCTGCTCCTGGACGTTACACCACTGTCCCTGTCCATCGAAACTCTGGGCGGCGTTGCAACAAGACTGATTGAAAGAAATACAACAATTCCTACAAAGAAGAGCCAGATCTTCTCAACTGCTGCTGACAACCAGACAGCTGTAGACATCCACGTAATGCAGGGTGAAAGAGAAATGGCTGCAGGAAACACTACACTGGGCAGATTCCAGCTGACAGGTATCGCTCCTGCTCCTCGTGGCATTCCTCAGATTGAAGTAACATTCAACATCGACGCTAACGGTATCGTAAACGTAAGCGCTAAGGATATGGGTACAGGTAAGGAACAGAGCATCACAATTACTTCTTCCACTAACCTGTCCGAAGATGAAATCAAGGCTAAGGTTGCTGAAGCTGAAAAGTATGCAGCAGAAGATAAGCTGAGAAAAGAAGAAGTTGAAATCAGAAACAGAGCAGAATCCCTGATTTATGAAACTGAAAAGTCCTTAAAGGAACTGGACGGCAAGCTGACTCCTGAAGAAGTACAGGAAATCACAGATGCTAAGGATGCTCTGCAGGCTGTAATGAACAACGGTACAGTTGAACAGATTAAGACTAACACAGAAGCTTTAACAGAAAAGTTCCACTTAATCTCCACTAAGCTGTATCAGCAGGCACAGGCTCAGGGAGCTGATCAGGGCGCAGCAGGTTTTAACCCAGGCGCAGGTGCAGGCTTCAATCCTGGAGCAGGTGCTGGATTCGGTGGTGCTGGCTTCGGCGGTGCAGCAGGCGGCGAACAGGGCGCTCCACACGGTGATAATGTAGTAGACGCAGACTACGAAGTAGTAGACGATAACAACTAATTAATTACGCAAAGCACTTTAAATTCGCCCTTCAAACAGGGGCGAATTTAGTGCGTGTATATATCAGTAAGAGGTTTTAAAATGGCAGAAAAACGCGATTATTATGAAGTGCTTGGCCTGCAAAAGGGGGCCAGCGACGAAGAAATAAAGAAGGCTTTCCGAAAGATGGCTATGAAATACCATCCGGACAGAAATCCTGACAATAAAGAAGCTGAAGAAAAGTTCAAAGAGGCAAATGAGGCTTACAGCGTTTTGTCTGACCCTGACAAGAAGAGCAAGTACGACAAATTCGGTCACGCAGGCGTAGATCCAAATGCCGGTTTTGGCGGCGGTGGTTTTGGAGACTTCGGCGGCTTCGAAGACATCTTTAATATGTTCGGCGGCTTCGGCGGTTTTGGCGGTGGCTTTGGAGGCGGCTTTGGCGGACAGCAGAGACGAGCTAACCAGCCACGTAAGGGCAGAGATCTTCAAAAGGCCATTACTATCACTTTTGAAGAGGCTGCTTTTGGCTGCAAAAAAGAAGTGGAAATTACAAAGTATGTAAAGTGCAGTACTTGTAATGGTGAAGGTGCAAAACCGGGAACATCAAAGAAAACTTGCCCTAAATGTAACGGCACAGGTCAGGTGGCTGAATCAAGAAGAACTCCGCTTGGCGTTTTCCAGAACATTGTAACTTGTGATCAGTGCGGCGGCTCCGGTCAGATTATTGAAGAACCTTGTGAAGACTGCAGAGGTCAGGGTAAGGTTAGAAAAACAGTTAAGATCAATATCGATATTCCTGCCGGTGTTGACAACGAAAGCGTTATTCCTATCCGCGGACAAGGTGAGCCGGGAGTTAACGGCGGTCCAACCGGAGATCTTTACATTGTGATCAGCGTTAAACCGCACAAAATCTTCAAGAGACAAGGCGACGACCTCTATATCGAAATGCCAATCAGCTTCGATCAGGCAGCGCTGGGTGCGGATCTGGTAGTTCCTACTTTGGAAGGCAAGGTTTCCTACAAGATTCCTGCCGGAACACAGCCGGGCACTGTTTTCAGACTTAAGGATAAGGGTGTCAAGAAAGTGCGCCGTGAAGCCAAGGGAGACCTTTATGTAAAGGTAAATCTGGAAGTTCCAACTAAACTCAACAGCAAGCAAAAGAAAGCAATTCAGGCTATGGGCGAAATAGTAACAGAGGAATGCTACCAGAAAAAAGGCGGCTTTGCAGAAAAAATTAAAGAAATGTTTAAATAGAATTGTATCAAACCCCGCTTTCGCGGGGTTTTTTAGTGCCTATACTGTACTGGATCTCCCAAAGGCATATCTTGCTAGGGAGTGGGAAATTAAGATGTCCCAGTTTTTAGGGTGTGGCATTTTGGGAGACTACACTTTCCCAAAAGTTCAAAAAAGGCTAAATGGGAGAGTGTCGACAGTCAAAGTGTCCCGAAAACCTTATATTTTTTGCTTGTGGGATTATCAAGCATTTCAATATGCCAGCATGTGACTGGATTGATAAACTATAAAAGACAAAAAGTGCCCCAATTACCAATACGTATCGAAACAGGGAAACCATAGTTTCCCAATGTATCAACCCCTGCAAAAATGGGGAACTTTACCACTGAATAATTGACCATTTTCACGGAATATGGTAAAATTTACCATAATAAAAGGGGGATACAATGAATATTACATATAGAATTTTAGAAATTCGTATTGAGGCATTGCAATTACAGATTAAAGAATTTAAATCTGAAAAGCGACAGCTAAAAGGTGGCAGATTAAAAAGGCGTCGTCGAGGCGACAAGTTTTTTTATACTGAATTTGTAGGCGGCAGGGAAATTGGCATTACTAATGACCTGGATAGAATTCATATGTTATCGCGAAAAAGAATGATTTCCAAAGAGTTAATCAGTCTGGAGAAGGAAGTATCCGTTCTTCAGAAGGTAATCAAAGATTTAGATGTAGTTTCGGCGCAGAAGATGAAGAATGACAATGTTTACGGTAATTATTCTCTTTCTGATTGGGAATGGATGAATGAGGAATACGAGACCAATCCTGTTTATCCGGAATCTTTGCAGTATGTTACAAGCTTAGGGGTCAGAGTGAGGACCAAATCCGAATTGGCTATTGCAAATGCACTTGAACGTAATGGAATTCCTTATCGTTACGAACAACGACTTGATTTACCGGGAAAAACATATTATCCGGACTTTACCATCAAAAAGACTGACGGGACTTTACTTATCTGGGAGCATAACGGAGCAATGCACAAAGAAGGCTATTCGGAAAAGGCGGCAGAGCGTACTAGTCGCTATGAAAGTGCCGGTTACCGTCAGCACACCAATTTGATAATCACATACGAAAGTGATGTCAAATCGCAGGCTGATATTGACAAAATAATCCAAAGATTTGTTATATTTTAGAAAAATGCCTTGACTATATAGTAACTATATACTTTAGAATTGAATTATCGAAAGAGAGGTAATTCAAAATGAAACTGGGATTCAGAACTAAACTGTCCTACGGAATAGGTGGGATTTGTGATAATACATTATACACCCTGTCGGGGACATATTTGCTCCTGTTCTTGACGACTGTAGCCGGTGTCAGTCCGGCAATGGCAGGAACAATCACAGCTATAGGATCTATTTGGGAGGCACTTTGTGCCCCTGTAGTGGGATATTTGTCCGATAACACCTTAAGCAGATTCGGAAAGAGAAAGCCATTTCTGATTGCAGCGGCCTTTCCGGTGGCGATTGTTACAAGCTTGATGTTTACAACTATCGACGCAGGACCTGCATTTAAAGCAATCTATTATACAGGAATGATAATATTTTTCTGGACAGCATTTTCCACTGAGTTCATTTCATATATGGCTTGGGGCTCTGATTTGACTGACGATTATGACGAAAGAACGGTGCTGCGTTCCTATGCATACGTTTTTAATCAGGTGGGGATGTGCATCGGTATGGTGCTTCCTACAATGATTGTAGATTATTGCATGAACATTGGAAGAACTCTGCAGCAGTCGTGGCAGACAGTGGGTATAGTGGCCGGCGTTTCAGGGTGCGTTGCCCTTTTGGTATGCGCATTGACCATTACAAAGGATGACAACAAGAATTTTGTAAAACCGCAGAATAGACAAAAAATCAATCTTTTTGCCATGTTCAGCAGTATCATAAAAGATTATTTGAATATTCTGAAACTGAGACCTATCAGATTTATACTTGGTGCCAGCATCGTTTATTTGATTGCCAACACTATTTTCTCCTCAGACCGTGTTTTCTATATGACATATAATCTTGGAATGAGCCAGACACAGATTTCGCTTATGATGTTCATAATCACGGCAAGCGGTGTGGCATTTGTGCCTTTTATAGCAAAATTATCAGCGGTATTTGATAAGAAAACTGTGTTTATGGCCGGTATTGGGATTTCAGGTGTTTTGATGATTGCCGGAAGATTTCTGGGAGTAGAAAGCCTGGCTGCAGTTATTGCAATCTGCTTGATTTATTCTGTAGCAAACACCTGTTATTGGCAGCTTATGCCTTCCATGTTATATGACGTTTGTGAAGTGGAAGAATTGGTTTCCGGAAAGAAACATTCAGGAAGTGTTATTTCCCTGCAGGCTTTATCAGAGTCCCTTTCTATCGCCCTTGGTATGCAGGCCCTTGGTATTGCTCTTGAATTGGCAGGATTTGCAAGCGAGCAGGCAGTGCAGCCGGAAGGTGCATTACTTTGGGTAAACAATATGTTTACTCTGGTACCGGGAATTTTTATGATTTTGGTATTTGTAATTATGACAAAATATCCTATCAATAAGAAAATCTTCCATAAAGTAATGGAAGCCAAGGAAATGAAGGATGCAGGTAAAGAAGTAGACCTGACTGAATTGAAAAAAATCTTTTAGTCCATATTTATATTTAAAAAAGATATCTCGAATATTGAGATATCTTTTTTATTCTACACTGCATATTTCGTTTTGAGCTTTTGTGTGCTGCAGATATATGTTCTTAACATAAAGCTGGCAAGCGAAGACATTACAAGCATTCCAGCAGATGTAACGAGGGTCGTTGGTGTTTACCACTTTTGCCATAGATTCGCCACGGAAGGCACAGCCTACAGCCTCTTCAATGAGCTGACAAAACATATTGTAAACTTCTTCTGTATTATCGCAGCTCTTGAGGGCGAGCCCGATAAGTTTGCTGATTTCTTCAATGGTAAATACGGATTTCAGCATAGCGATAATAAAAATTGAAGCAACGGCAATCTTATCATATTTTTTATTCACCGGCGCCGGAATGAACTTGAGTTTAACATAATTGTTGACCATGGTTTTGGTCATCAGTTTTTTGTCGTCCTCAATTAAATAATCTCCCAGCCATTCATCAAGAAGCTGAAGTATCTGATCAAGATACAGTGGTATATCAGGCAGCTCGTGCCATCTTGGAACTCTAAAATCTTTCAAATCTTTCATAAAATACACTCCTAAAATATTTTAAACATTAACACAAGATTAATTCTTTGTCAACCTTGACGTGGTTTGGATAATGGATTATAATAGTTTCGATAACTAGATAAAAAGTTTTTTAAATACTACAGTTAAGGAGATTGAAATTGAACAAGATTATCATACCGCAATTGAAGCGCAGATATAACTCTGTATTACATAAAGATTATAGAGATTTATTAAATCGCGCTGCGAAACTTTACAAGGATAATATCGCATTTATAATTAAGCATAAAGAAAAGGGCGAAATAACTTACGAAAATATTACTTTCGAAGCTTTCCGTGATGATGTTAACGCCATTGGAACTGCTATGATTAAGAGAGGATGGCACGGCAAGAGAATTGCTGTAGTAGGAAGTAACAGCTACCACTGGATGGCAACTTTCTTTGCAACCCTTTGCGGCGTTGGTACTACAGTTCCTTTGGATAAGGGTTTGCCTTATGAAGAACTGGAATCATGTCTGGTAAGAAGTTATGCGGAAGTTTTGGTGTTCGACAAAGGACATAAGGATTTAGTGGCAAAACTCATTGAAGAAGGCAAAACCAGTGTAAAAGAATTTATTTGCATGAATGATCTTGAAGGGTACACCACACTTGACGATTTAAGAACTGAAGGAAAAACAGAACTGGAAACAGGTTCCACTGAATACATGGAAATGCCAATTGACGAGCATGCTATCACTATTCTTCTCTTCACATCCGGTACAACTTCACTTGCCAAGGCAGTAATGCTTTCTCAGTACAATATTATGTCAAATATTGAAGCATTGATGGCATCAGAAGATATTCACAGCGGTGATGTTAATATGGCATTCCTTCCATACCACCACACTTTCGGTTCCGTTGGACAGACATTGATGGTGGCACAGGGGGTTACCACAGCATATTGCGATGGTCTGAAGTATCTGCAGAAAAACCTGGTTGAATACAAAGTATCCGTATTCTTCTGTGTACCTCTGCTGATTGAATCTATTTATAAGAAGGTAATGCAGAACGTAAAGAAACAGGGTAAAGAAAAGACAGTTGCCTTTGGTATCAAACTGTCAAAATTCTTACTCAAGTTCGGCATTGATATCCGTCGTAAACTCTTCAAGGAAATCTTGGATCAGCTTGGCGGTGACATCAGATTCGTAATCAGCGGTGCGGCAGCTATTGACCCTGAAGCACTGGAAGGATTTAAAAATTTCGGTATCAGCGCAGTACAGGGCTTTGGTATGACTGAAACTTCTCCTGTATTAACAGCAGAAAACCTGTACGAATACCGCACAGGTTCCATCGGCCATGCAATGCCGGGCGTAGAAGTTGCTATCGAAAACCCTGATGAAAACGGTGTTGGAGAAATTATCGCCCGTGGACCAAACGTAATGGCAGGTTATTATGAAAATGAAGAAGAGACTGCAAAGACTCTCATAGACGGATGGATGCACACAGGTGACCTGGGTTATGCAGACAAAGACGGATATCTCTTCATCTGCGGTCGTAAAAAGAACGTAATCATACTGAAAAACGGTAAAAACGTATATCCGGAAGAAATCGAAGTCCTTTTCGCAAATCTGGACTACGTGGAAGAATGTATGGTTTACGGCTATCAGAGAAAAGAAGACGACCCACTGGATTTAGCAGTAGGCGTTAAACTGGTTTATAAGCCTGATGTGATGAAGGAAAACTTCGGAGCAGTTACTGAAGAAGAAATAAAGGCAGTTGTGGATAAGGACATCGATAAGATCAACGAGACAATGCCTACATACAAGCAGATTACAAGAACAATTATTACAGACCAGCCTATGGTTAAGACAACTACAGGTAAGGTTAAGAGATTCGAAGAAACAAAGAATTTATAAATGCTAAGGGCGGATTATAACCGCCCTTTTATATTGTGTTTTGACAAAGAAAGGAGGTTATGATAATCTAATTTGTATGAAGGGAATTAATATGAAGAATTCAGTTATAGATAAGAGAAAAGTGTTTATATTGTGTATATTGCTTATGGTTTTTGCAGTTAATGCAGACACTTGTTTTGCAGCAAATGCATTAGGCGGTGAGACTGCCAGAATTAATCTTTCTGTAGTTTACGGTATTACTGCAATGGCATCATTTTTAATAGCAGCAAGTTATTTTGCTTTAATAAAGCAAAAAGATGTTTGGCTGATGCTTTTATTTGTGGCAGTATTTGCTGTAAATATGGGGTATTTTTCATTGTCAATGTCAAAAAATCTGGAAGAAGCATTGCTGGCTAATCGTTTGGCATATTTTGGCTCCTGTTTTTTACCTTTATGTATGCTTATGGCAATTCGCCAGGTATGCGGATTTAAAGATAAAAAGTGGATTATCGGAATGTTAGTGACGTTTAGCATATGCGTTTTTGTTATTACTGCTTCACCAGGGTATACCACATGGTATTATGCTGATGTAGAACTTGTTTTTGTGCATGGTATGGCTAAACTAGTTAAGTGTTATGGTCCGTTACATAATGTATACTATTTGTATTTGATAAGTTATTTTACTGCAATGGTTGTATCTATTGTATATGCATATAAAAAGCATGTATCAGGTGTATGCAAGCATGCAGTACTTTTGACAACAATTGTGTTCCTTAACATTGTAATTTGGTTGGTTGAACAACTTGTAGAACTTGATTTCGAGGTTCTTGCTGTTTCATATATTGTTTCAGAAATACTGCTGTTGCTTCTGTATTGGTTCGTCCAAGATTATAAGAAGGAAGAAACTGCAGAAAGTCTTGTGAACTCAAAGGTAGCAGCAATAGATGCCTTTGTAGAGAACGTAGAAGAAGTTAAAACTCTTACTTCCCGTGAACAAGAAATCTTAATTGCGATTTTGAATAACAAACGACGAAAACACATTGCTGATGAATTATCCGTATCAGAAAATACTGTAAAAAAACATACCAACCATATTTACAGTAAGCTGGGGATTACCACGAGAGATGAGCTTTTGGAAAAACTAAAGGAATATGAATAAGCTTAAGACGCCTCTTTTTTAAGAGGTGTTTTTTTATAGATAAATTACCCTGGTTTACAGCAATATTACCCTTAAAGGGTAAGGGAAAGATAATTTAAAAGTGGTAGAATAAACACATATACATAATAGAAAACCTTGAAAGGAGAATGTATTATGGGACTGAAACGAAAAAACAAATTACTCTGTATGCTTCTCATAACATGCTTGATTGTAACATTTGTACCAACAACGGCCTTTGCAGGCGGAAACTACACTGTGACTTTTGATGCCAATGGCGGAAGCGGGTATATGGCAGATGTAACAAATGCACCATCACAGTACACACTCCCTGCTTGCGGATTTACACCACCTGCAAATAAGCAGTTCAAGTGCTGGGCAGTTGGCCCACTAAACGATCCATATGACCCTGGCGATAAAATTAATATTAACGGCAATGTTACCGTTAAAGCGGTCTGGGATGCTATTACATCCCAAAAACAGGTTGTTAATGCAGTTGTGGCAACTTCTCCGGATATTACTCCTACGTTATACGGATTATTGAAGATTCCTACATTTAATGTTACACAGGGTGCACCTGCATATATTAATTCTTCTGCAAGCAATCTCGTATGGCAGAAGAATATTAACGGCGTATGGACTAATCAGTATTCCGGACGCTTCACTCCGGGTGAATGGCGAATCAGCACATCGGTGCGTATCGACCGCGAGGGTGCTTATACTCACGAACTTGGCAATCCAACCACACTTACAGTCAACGGTCAGCCATGGGAAGTGGATAACAATGGTAAACCGAGTGTACACCCAGACTACTCAGTAGCCTTTGTTACATCTCCTGTTTTCACCATTGCGGATGATCCAAATGTTCAACCTCCTGTCAAAATAGACAGCGTGCAGATGACACTGAAGGGTTATCAGACAGGAGCTAAAAGTGGATCAGCTACAGTACAAACCGATGCTAATGTTGATGCCACTGTACTCGGTTTCCTGAGGGCAATCGATAGCAACGGGGATGGACAGCCTGATAGTATTGCTCCGCTTGATCCAACAGATACATTTAAGCCTAATGAAGTTTATTTAATCGTAGTATCATTAAAGGCAAAAACAGGATATGACCTCAGTAGTTTGACTGCTCAAGATGTTTCATTAGATCGTTCATTGATGGATTTGGCAGAACAATTTGTTATTGAAGATGAAACCTTTAACGGTATGTATTTGCTTGACGATATTGTGCAATGTACCGTAAATTTTGAAACCAACGGAGGAAGTACAATTGATCCTGTACAAATCAGTAGAGGAAAGACACTTACACCGCCTGCTGAGCCAACTCGTGCATACTATGCATTTGACGGTTGGTACAAGGATTCAGCTTTAACACAGCAATTCGATTTCAACACACCAATTAGTGGAGATACAACTCTCTATGCAAAATGGACACCAAGTCCTGTTGGCGGAATGTTCCTGATTACAATGGATTTCAACGGCGGAACAAGTACGATACCTTCCAGCTTTGAAGTTCCTGCTAATTCAGCAATATATTTAAATGATACTTTAGGCAATTACGTTACTCCTCCAAGCGGAAAAGTACTTGCGGGTTATGAAATTGATGGTGTGCCATATGTTGCCGGAGGAGATTATCTTGTCACGCAGAATATCACATTGAAATTCTTGTGGAAAGATGATCCAAACATAAACACAAATACTCCGGGAGGAAATGGTGGTAATACACCGACAGGCGGAAATGGTACTCCTGAGACCGGGGATAACAATGTGATGGTACCTTGGATTGTGCTTATGTTGTTAAGCGGAATCGGAACCGCCGTTACAGCAACATACTACAGAAAAAGGACTAACATAAAATAGATAAAGGTTAGAGAAAAGAAAACTATAGCAACATTGAGAGGAGTGCTTGAAATGAAAAGAGTTTTCGCTATTCTACTGGTTTTAGTATTAATAATAGCTTTGTCAGTACCTGCAATTGCAGCAGTAGAACCGACTATCACTTTGCAGCCGCAGAACCCGACTTATTCAAAATATTCGGTTGCTGAATATTTTGTAAAAGTAAAAGGTGAAAACCTGCAATGTACTTGGTATATGGAGTACGAAGGGAAGACCTATAATATTTCTGATACCTCAGGGGGAATGCAGCCTTGGGAAGCATATGCCGGTGAGACTTATGGAGCAAAAAAGGATGTTAATGGAAAATATACCACATTCAGTTATTTCTTTGGTGGAATTGAGACAGAATTGGATGGAAGCGTTCTTTATGCCGTAATAGAAGATGGTCATTACGACATCAAAAGCGCCAAGGCGTATATTACTGTAGTCAATGACTGTGCAGAACCTCCTAAAACTATAGTTGCACCGGAAATGGAAATTTATAAGGGTGAATCACTTGACCTATATTGCGAAGTTAAGGATTCCGAAGGTAACTTGAGTTATATATGGTACGAAACATCTTCCGGTAGCTTAAGAGACATCACTGCCATTGACAGAGGTGCAGAAACAAGTGACACTCTAAAGTGTGATACCAGTGAAACAGGCACTCGCTACTATGTTTGCAGAGTTGAAACCTCTGAAGGCGGCAGTGCATATACAAGTGTTATTCCGGTAACAGTGGTTGAAAAACCTTCTTCCGATAGGACAACTGCAGATACAGACGATAATGATGATTCAGATGTGACTGATGAACCTGAAGACGGCGACGATGATAAAGGATTTCCTGTCGGAGCGGTTTTGGGCGGTGCAGCAGTAGCAGCAGCCGGTGGAGGAACAGTCTTTTACTTTAAAAAGAAAAAATAAAAACTGATAAGATTATTTAAAATTCCCTTGCCTATAAGACAAGGGAATTTTTGTGTATTTATACTATTCCAAAAATTATAAAACCTACGGTATTGATAGCAAAGTTTGCGCACATATGCACCAGCCAGGACGGATATATATTTTCACATTTTTCGTTGAGGAAGTTGAAAATGCAGCCTCCGACGAACAGCCCCAGCAGTGCCAGAATGTAGATTAAAGGGTTAAACCAGCCGCTGGTCATTCCCAGATGATATAGGGCAAACAGAGCAGAACTGAAAATGTATGCAAAGATTCTTCCAGATTCCTTTTTAAGTGTGATAAAGGCAAATCCTCTGAAGAAAAATTCTTCGAGCAGGGAGTTGACAAAAGAAATATATATTGCCACGTATACGAAATTATCCGCATTGACACCTATGCCACCGGTAAGAGAAGCTGCAATGCCTGAAAAATCAATGAATTTTCCGAGAAGCAGGTAGCCTGCCATAACCACTGCATAAACTCCAAGACCCAACAACAGTGCAAGTTTCAGGTCTTTTTTGTTTGGCACAAACAGTTTCTTCAGCGAAGAAAGCTCGTCATTCCATAAGAGAAAATAGCATAGCGGAATCAGCAAAAACAATATGATTTTGAGAGCAGATTTGTATGCGTAAGGCGGAGATATTACTCCGTCTACCAAACTCATTATCACTGAGCAAATAAGTACAGAAACGATTATATAAAGACTTTTTTTGTTTATATTCATAAAATACCTCTTAGTCGCAAATTCTGATTAGGAGCTTGACCAGATAGTTGTAGCTGCCGGTTGAAAGATCATCCAATATAACATCTTCATAGAAACAGTCGTCCAGTTTAATGTTGTTTTCTCTTGCATATTCAATAATTTTCAAACAGTTTTTATGGATATTCTTGTATCCTTCGTTGTCATAAATGCAAAGGTGAGGGCCGCCTTTATCGAAAACAGCACCTTCGGTATTTTCTCCGGCAGGAGTATAGAATTTCGAATATGTATAACCCTTGTCTGTGACGGCTGACAGAGGAATTATGGCACCTATAGGGCAGGCACTGTAAATACCCAATTTATTGCAATATTCGATGTGCTTTCCCAGAGCTTCGGTGATGGCCATATCGTCGGTAGGTCCGCCGTAATCGGATTCTGCCAAATATATGTCAGGGATATCCTGCACGATGATTTCACCGATTTTGGCATCACGCCCTTCCTTTGTAACCTGAATTTCGTTATCTATGTAAGCTTTGCTCCACTCAAGAGCCTTTATTTTTTTGTCGATTTCAGAACGCTTTGAGGTCAGAAGTCTGATGAGAGCATCCGGTGAAGGATTGGCCATATGTGCTTTAATTTCTTTGATAGAAACTCCCAGGTCGCGTAACATGGAAATAACCGTGAAAGTTTCAAACTGGGTATAGGAATAACAGCGGTAACCGTTTTCCAACACTGTGTCCGGTTTAAAAATCCCTTCTTTATCATAATAGAAAAGAGTCTGTTTGTTGACACCTGCCATTTTGGCGAATTCACCTGTTGTAAAATAGTTCTTGTTCATAATTCACCTCTTTTTAGTATTATATCATCGAAAGTGAAAAATTCCAATGGCAACGCCTCTTGAAATAGTGTAAAATAGCCTTTAGGAGGATTTTGACATGAAATATATACAAGTTGACATAGAAGTTAGAAAAGAAGAATTGGAGCCGGTGGTAGGACTGCTGCTCATGAATGATATTACAGATACTGTAGTGGAGGATCCGGCAGATCTGGAACGTTTGCTGAACAAAGAAGTGGATTATGAGTGGGATTATATTGCTCCTGAAGTTCTTGAAAGGCAAAACAGCCAGCCAAAGGTTACTTTCTATATGGAAGATACAGATGAATGCAAAGCCAAGGCAAAAGAAGTGGCTGTGGCTGTTGCAGAAGTTTTTCCTGAGGCTAACATTAAGATTACAACAGAAGACGATTCTGAATGGAAAGATTTGTGGAAAGAGTTTTTCAAACCTAAAAAGGTTGGCAAGCGTATAGTTGTAAAGCCTACTTGGTACGACTATGAAGCATCAGGTGACGATTTAGTTATCGAAATAGACCCTGGTATGGCTTTCGGTACAGGTACTCACGAAACAACTTCACTTTGCCTGCGCCTCATGGAAGACTACATGAAGCCGGGGGACAAAGTTCTTGACGTGGGCTGCGGCTCTGGAATTTTGACCATTGCAGGAGCACTTCTTGGCGGCAGCGAAGTTCTCGGAGTTGAAATAGACCCTGTTGCTGTAGACATCGCTAAGGAGAATCTGGAATTAAACAAGGTTACAGACGTGGCTTGTGCACAGTATGGTGACCTGACCAAGGGAATTGACTTTAAGGCTGAAATCGTAGTTGCCAATCTGATGGCAGACCTGGTAATGATGCTTTCAGGCAGCGTACCTGCACATATTCTGCCGGGCGGTAAATACATTTCTTCGGGTATTCTTGTTGAGAAAAAAGAACAGGTTGCAGCTGCAATCAAGGAATGTGGCTTTGAAATCGTAGAAATTCGTGAAGACGGAATGTGGTGTGCTATCGTGGCAACACTTCCTGTGGAGGCATAATGAGTAGATTTTTTGTGGATCCGTCAGCAGTAGACGGCAAATACATTTATATGACAGATAAGTCAGACCTTCATCATATGAAGAAGGTTCTTCGTATGACTGCGGGGGATGAGATGGATATCTCCGACGGAAGCCAATGGGAATATCACGTTCGACTTGAAAGCTTATATGATGATGAGGCAACTCTTGTAATTCTCGACAAGCAGAAGTTTGCAAGAGAGCCTGAGCTTCGCGTCACCCTTTATCAAGGGGTTCCTAAGGCGGGCAAGATGGAAGGCATTATTCAAAAATGTGTAGAGCTGGGCGTTTACTCTATTGTTCCTGTTTTTATGGAAAGAACCGTTGTAGTTGACAAAGGTAACTTCGGAAAAAAACTGGATCGCTGGCAGAAAATCAGTGACGAGGCAGTTAAGCAGTGCAAACGCGGCATTATCCCGGAAGTGGGAGAATCCTTGAAATTTAAAGAAATGCTAGATGAATTGTCTAATTACGATTTGGTACTTTTCCCTTACGAAAATGAGGAAGGACGCACCATTAAGGATTGCCTTCGCCGTGTTGTTGCAAGTGGTAGCATTCCTAAGACTGTCTGCATCATAATCGGACCTGAAGGAGGATTTGCCGACAAGGAAGCTGCAATGCTGGATGAGGCAGGTGCAGAAAGAGTTTCCCTGGGCAAGACTATTTTAAGAACAGAAACGGCAGGGCCTGCGGCACTGGCCATGACCATGTATGAATTGGAACTGTAACAGTAAAGAAAAAAAGTGCGGCGAGCATCAGACTGCTTGCGGCACTTTTATTTTTGATTAATATTCGTCTCTTTCCCACTGCAGAACTTTTCTGTAGGTGTTGCATCCGAAAATGATGCCTACGATTAAGACCCCTGCGATGCTGACATTTCTTACAATTTTAGAAACATCTACGCTTACTGTGATATCTGCTCTTTTTTCTTTGCTCATGGAAGTCACCCCCTATTGGGGATATTTTATCAAAAAATTTGTTCGATGTCAAAAGAAGGTGTGCGCAAAAACCGTTTTAATCCAAAGAGACATTCAGGGTTTCCCTGCTGGATGGTATTCATGCGTTGGTAACTGGTGACAGACAGCTTGTAGCCGGCCTCTTTCAAAATTTTGTCAGCGCTTCTGTCAGGCGGATAGGCACCATAAGGCCAGGCGAAGAGCAAAGGGGGAGAACCGGTGACTTTTTCAATATACTCGTTATTTTGATTTAAATCTTCAAGAAGTAGGTTTTCGTAGGTTTCTTGAGATTCTCCGGGAATTTTATCGGCCCCTTTCCTTTCTGAGATACGATGCAGATTGAAGGTGTGGCTGCCGATTTCTGCGTAGGATGAGTCGGACATTTCTTTTATTTCTGAGGAATTCATACTTTGCCCCAATGGATTTCGGTTCAGTTGCTCCGAAGCATTTTCGATTTCGCTGCCGATTACTGAAAACACCCCGGTCATATGATATTTTGCCAGCAGCGGAAAAGCGTAAAGATAATTGTTAAGATATCCGTCATCAAAGGTGAGAAGAACGGGTTTCTCGGGCAGAGCCTCACCCTTTTCGGCAAAGTCGATTAGCTGCCGGGTGGTTACAGTAGTGAAACCCTTATCGCGAAGCCACTTGAGATCGGATTCAAAGCGTTCTTTTGAGATAGTGTATTCATCACTTGGCGATGTCCCATCAACGATTTTGTGATACATAAGTATGGGAAGCTCGACTTCTGTTCTGGTATCAGCCACCGTAGGAAGAATGGCAGAAACAGAACTCATATATGATGCCGAATAACAAAGGGTACCCAGAAGAAGCAGAATCAAAAAAAGGTAATATTTTATTTTCATAAAGACCAATCCTTTCACAAGATTTTATTCCTCCAATGGATTGGTTATGCTATAATAGAAAAAGATTAAATGACAGAGGAGATTTATGAAAGTAGCATTTCACACTTTAGGATGCAAAGTCAATCAGTATGAAACGGAAGCCATGCGTCAGCAATTTGCCGGTGCAGGTTTTGAACCGGTAAACGAAGAAGACTTTGCCGATGTTTATATAATAAATACCTGTACTGTTACTAATTTGGCAGACCGAAAGTCGCGACAGTATATTCGACGTATGAAAAAAGGCAATCCTGATGCGGTTATTGCAGTAACAGGCTGCTATGCCCAGGTTAAGCCGGAGGAATTATCAGCACTGCCTGAGGTGGATATCGTTGCAGGGACAGGCGAAAAAAACAACATTCTCGATTATGTGCAGGAATTTTTCAGAAAGAGGCAGCCGCAGACCCATATCAAGACTTATGATGAGCTTTGTGAATATCAGGACAGAGGCATCATAACCTCTATGGAATCAAGAACCAGAGCCTACATCAAGATTCAGGAAGGATGTGACAGATTCTGCGCCTACTGTTTGATTCCTTTTGCCAGAGGCAAAGTGAGAAGCCGTGACCCACGCGAGGTAGTTGCAGAAGCAGCAGCTCTTGTGGAAAAAGGCTTTAAGGAATTGATTTTGACCGGAATCAATACGGCTCTTTACGGAACAGAAGACGGATTTGCTGAGAAATACCCTGATTGGGCAGACATAGATGGGATTGAAGCCATTATCAAAGCTATCAATGATTTGCCGGGAGAGTTCCGAATCAGATTAAGTTCTCTTGAACCTGCTGTAATCAATGCAGATTATGTGGAACGCCTGATGAAGTACGAAAGACTGTGTCATCATCTGCATTTGTCTTGCCAAAGTGGTGCGGACCATGTGCTTAAGCTGATGAACAGACCTTATACACGAAATGAATATCTGGACATTGTTAAAGTCCTGCGCAAATGCGATCCTCTTTACGGCATTACAACGGACCTGATTGTAGGTTTTCCGCAGGAAACCGAAGACGACTTTGCTGACAGCCTTGATTTGGTCGAAAAATCCGAGTTTTGCAAAGTTCACGCTTTCAGATTCTCAAGGCGCGAGGGCACTGCTGCAGCATCTATGAAGGGACAGGTTGCATCTGAAGTCAAAAATGACAGGGTGACCAAATTAATAGAGACGGGTGACAAGATTTCGGAAGTCTTTTTCACCAAGTGTATCGGCGACAAACGTACAGTTCTTTTCGAAGAATGGGACGGCGATTATATTACCGGCTACACAGACAACTATATCAAGGTCTATGCCCATGGCAGTGAAGACGATTTAAACTGTTTCAGAGAGGTTAAACTTCTTGAAATATACAAAGACGGAATGAAAGGAGAAATATAAATGGCAGATTGTATTTTTTGCATGTTAGCAAACAAAGAAATTCCGACCAACGTGGTTTACGAAGATGATAAAATCTTCTGCTTCCACGACGCAGATCCGCAGGCACCTGTCCATGTGCTGGTAATCCCTAAAAAGCACATCACAAGCCTTGATGATGTTACTGAAGAAGACCACGCACTTATGGGTCACATTCTTTGCAAGATTAAAGACATTGCAGCTTCCCTCGGCCTTGAAAACGGTTACAGAGTGGTTTGCAACAACGGTGAAGATGCTTTCCAGACAGTAAAGCACCTCCATTTCCATATTCTCGGACAGAGAAAAATGACTTGGCCACCAGGCTAAAGAGTTGAGTTGTCGACGCCGCTCCTCATATTAGGAGCGGTTTTTTGTTTGTGGGGTGCCGAATGTTTTCGCACTAGTTAGATTTGCAGAGTTTTCCTACAAAGACCCTTAAAATGCAAGTTGAGTAGGTAAAACATTCCAAAAGAATCCATAACAAAAGCAAAAAAAACTTGCACCTGTACAATAATGGTAGTATAATATATTGCGGTATCGGCTAGATACATGTTCACGGCTAGGTTATTTCATTTTAGTCAGGAGGTGAATCAAGAATGGCACAAGTAATCGTAAGAGAAAACGAAAGTTTAGAAAGCGCTCTGAAGAGATTCAAGAGATCATGCGCTAGA
>JAFSHN010000077.1 GCA_017440275.1 Bacillota bacterium
CAGGGCCATAATTACCTGAGAAGTGGAGATTTCTGCCTGTTCGCAGAAACCTGCAACTGTGATAGGTACTGTTACCGCTACTGTTCCGGTAGGGAGTGCTTCCATAATATCTTCTTCCTCTTCAACTACAGGCTTTGGTTTGTTGTGTTTCTTTGGCTTAGCTTGCTTTTCCAAAGAACGTTCCTGCATCTTCTGTTTATTTTTCTTGCCGCCGGCATTATTGCCTTCCAGCTTAGCAAATTTGTTTCTTTCTTTATCCTGGTGCTGAAGTTTTTCAGCTCTCTTAGTTGCTGCCTTTGTATTGGAATCTTCAGCTACAGGTGCGCTCGCAGAGCTTCTCTGGTCTCTTCTAGGAGCTCTGTCCTGTCCTCCGCGCTGTGGTCTGTCATCATCTTTGTTGAATCTTCCGCCACGATCGTTTCTGTCACCTCTGTCGTTTCTCTGAGGTCTGTCGCCGCGATCATTTCTGTCACCGCGCTGTGGTCTGTCACCACGATCATTTCTGTCGCCGCGCTGCGGTCTTTCTCCACGGTCGTTTCTGTCGCCTCTGTCATTTCTCTGAGGTCTGTCGCCGCGTTCATTTCTTTCGCCGCGTTGCGGTCTGTCTTCACGCTGTGGTCTGTCTTCACGCTGCGGTCTTTCGGACTTTGTTGTTTCCTTCTTTGGTGCAGGCTTGGATTCTTCAGCTTTTGGAGCTACAACTTTAGGTTCTTCAGTCTTAGGAGCCTCAACTTTTGCTTCTGCCTTAGGTTCTTCAACCTTTGGTGCTACTGCTTTAGGAGCTTCCTCTACAACTGCTTCCTTGCCTCTTTCTGCTACTTCTTTAGGAACAACAGGTTTGCCAATTGGCATTCTTGTTCTTCCTTCTAATTCCTTATTAACAACAGGCTTACCCATAGGTGGTCTCTGTGACGTCTTCACAGGTTCCGCTGCCTGAGTTCTTGTCGGTTTATTCTGGTTTCTTACCTGGGGTTTTACTGCCGCTTTAACAGTTACTCTAGGTTGTTCGTCGTGCTGGCTTTCTGTCTTTTTAGGCGTAGCCTTAACAATTTTAGTTTCTGTTGCCATTAGAACACCTCCTCCTATCTTGATTGAATATTTTCAATCTCATTTGAAATTGCTTTTGCTAAATTAATATCTGTTACTCCGAAAATTCCGGAATCTTCTTTTCCCGTGATGTGTGAAAGGGACTCCTTGGTACCGTAAATACCGTATGGTACACCTTTTTTATTCGCTTCCGAAATCATTTTCTTTTTGGAGTTTTCGGCAAGATCTTCGGCAAGTATCAAATACTTAACCTTATTCTTTGCCATCGTAAATACGCATGTATTATATCCGGTCACTACAAGACGACCACGAGCCGCCAGTCCAAGATAATTTAAAACTTTATCTCTCATTTATCTCTCGTTCAATTCAGTAAGCTGCTTAAAAATTGCGTCCTTCTGCTCTGCAGTAACAGTCACATTAAGACTTCTCTCGAGAGCTCTGCGTTTATATGCTTTTTCTAAGCATTCTCCGCCTAACTTACAAAGGTAAGCACCTCTACCTTTGGCTTTGCCTGTAGTATCCACTGTGATTTTACCTTCATAAGCTGCAATTCTGATCAGCTGATTTTTTTCCTTTGATTCCATGCATCCGATGCATCGTCTCATAGGTACGTTTCTTTCTTTCACTTGGATTCCTCCATCCGTGACTATTCTACTTCTACGAAATCAACTTCTTCGTCTGCGTCTGTTTCTTCGTATTCGAAGGCTTCAGCCATAGCTTCGTACTGAGTGTGACTCTTGATGTCAATCTTCCAGCCGCTTACCTTAGCTGCCAGTCTTACGTTCTGACCTTCCTTACCGATTGCCAGGGATAACTGGTAATCAGGAACCACTACTGTAGCGGACTTTTCGCCATCAGGTGAAACAATAACTGCTTCAACCTTTGCAGGGCTTAAAACGCTTGCAATAAGCTGTTCAGGATCTTCACTCCATGTAATGATGTCAATCTTTTCACCGTGAAGTTCATCTACGATTGCCTGAACTCTGGAACCTCTTGTTCCTACGCATGCGCCTACAGGATCCACATCTTCAAATTCTGTATAAACAGCTAATTTTGTTCTGGAGCCTGCTTCTCTTGCGATGCCCTTAATTTCAACTGTTCCGTCTTCAATTTCAGGAACTTCCAGTTCGAAGAGTCTCTTTACAAGGCCCGGATGGGATCTGGATAAGAATACCTGAGGACCTTTAGTTGTCTTCTTAACATCCATAATGAAAACTTTAAGACGGTCGTTCATCTTGTACTTTTCGCCGGGAACCTGTTCGTTTGCAGAAAGGATACCTTCTGTCTTTCCTAAATTTACGAAGATTGTATCTCCGGAAATTCTCTGAACTGTTCCTGTAACGATTTCACCCTGTCTTGTGATGTAATTATCGAAAATCATTCCTCTTTCAGCTTCTCTGATTCTCTGAACTACAACCTGTTTTGCAGTCTGTGCTGCGATTCTGCCGAAGTCTCTTGGAGTTACCTGATATTCGATAATGTCTCCTGCTTCGTATCTGTAATCGATTTCTCTTGCTTCTTCAACAGAAATCTGAGTCAGTTCATCTTCAATTTCTTCAACTACGTCCATACGCATGAGCACCGCGATGTCTCCGTTTTCACGGTCGATATCTACTCTCACGTTCTGAGAAGTGCCGTAATTTTTCTTATAGGCGGACACTAAAGCGGATTCGATTGCTTCAATGAGCACTTCTTTTGAAATCTGGCGTTCTTTTTCAAGATCTTCAATTGCCTGAATAAATTCCTTGTTCATTTTTTTATAACCTCCTTTAGAAAACTACGGCCAGACAGGTCTTGGAAACCTGCTGGACAGGGAATTTCAATTCATTGTCTTTTTCGTCTTTTATTACTACCTGGTCATCGATTAAGCCTACAAGCTGCCCGGTGTACATTTTTTGACCGTCAACTGCCTTAAAAAGCTTAACTTCTACCAGATGTCCGGAGAACTTTGCAAAGTCTTTTTCTTTATATAATGTTCTGTCCATACCCGGTGATGATACTTCTAAATAGTAATTCTGCGCAATTGGGTCAAGTTCATCCAGCTGTGCGCTTAAAAATCTGCTTACCAATTCGCAGTCGTCTGTGCAAACGTATTCGTCGGCACTTGCATTTGCTTTGTCGATATACACTCTCAGGAACCAATCCTTACCTTCTTTGATAAATTCGCAGTGGTAAAGTTCCAATCCGTTTTCAGCAAGGAAGTCTTTTGAAATGTCATCGATAATTTCAGTAATTTTTTTCTTTGCCATATTTTCTCCCTATTAAAATTGAAAGAGTGGCCGTTAGCCACTCTTTAGTAATGCCGTTTTGAATTTTACTTCCTGTATAGGATACCACACAAATGGCTATATTGCAAGGTTTTTTTAGAAAAAACTTAATTGATCTGTTTCAGGTAACCCTTTTAACACACCACGTGCTTTGAGAGCCTCTACAGAAGATTTATTAATCTTTGCACGCTTGAGAATCTCCTCAATAGTTTCGTAAGGTTTTACTTCGTATTCGTTTACGAAAGCATTAGCCGCAGTTTCTCCCATACCGCTAAGTGCCATAAACGGCAGCAATACTTTGCCGTCTACTACCTGGAATTTGGAAGCTTTAGAAAGACCCAGTTTCATATCCATAAACTCAAATCCTCTTGCGTACATTTCGTAAGCAACTTCAAGAACGATGACTTCGTCCTTTTCCTTGGCAGTCGCCGCGTGTCCCTTTGAGTTGACCAATGCAATCTTTTCAAGTATTGCATCAGGACCTCTGAGAATTGTTTCTTCATCGAAATCAGCAACCACACTGGTAAAGTATGTGGCATAAAATTCTCTCGGATAATACACTTTATACCAGGCCATACGGAAGGACATCATAGTATAAGCCACCGCATGAGCACGAGGGAACATGTACTGAATCTTAATACAGGAATCTATATACCAATCCGGAACACCGTGATTCTTCATCACTTCAAGCTGTTCAGGCTTCAGCGGTCTGTTTTTACGAACGTCTTCCATGATTTGGAAAGATGTCTTGTTCTCAATGCCTTTGAGCATCAGGTAGTTCATAATGTCGTCACGGGTTGATATTACTTCTCTCATAGTGGCAACACCTTGACGAATATAGTCCTGTGCATTATTGAGCCATACGTCTGTGCCGTGTGAGAAGCCGGAGATACGAACCAAGTCCGCAAATTTATCCGGCTTAGTATCGTCCAGCATCTGTCTTACAAAGGAAGTTCCGAACTCCGGAATAGCATAAGAACCGTGCTTAAATTTATAATTCGGATCCTTGATATCCAGTGCCTCAATGCCGTTAAAAATACTAAGCACTTTTCTGTCTGTCAGCGGTACATTGAGCGGATCGATTCCTGTCATGTCCTGAAGCTGACGAATCATAGACGGTACATTGTGACCCAGAATATCCAGTTTCAGCAAGTTCTGGTCAATCTTATGATAGTCGAAATGAGTTGTTATAATGTCCGACTTCACATCGTTGGCAGGATGCTGCACTGGGCAGAATTCATATATTTCGTGGTCATCGGGCACGATAACTATACCGCCCGGATGCTGACCTGTGGTACGTTTAACACCTGTACACTGCTGTGTCAGTCTGTCGGCCTCATACTTGTTGATAGGTATACCCTGCTCTTCGTAGAATTTCATAACGTATCCATAGGCTGTCTTATCAGCGATAGTATCTACAGTTCCTGCTTTATATACGTTTTTTTCACCGAAAATCGTACCTACATACTTATGGGCTACAGGCTGATATTCACCTGCGAAGTTCAGGTCGATATCCGGCTCTTTGTCTCCATCAAATCCTAAGAATGTGGCAAATGGAATAGTAAATCCGTCACGATCCAGTTCTGCTCCGCAGACAGGGCAAGTCTTAGGCGGCATATCGATACCGCAGTCGTAAAGTTCCATATCTCCCCATTCAAGGTATTTGCACTCAGGGCAGATATAATGTGGGTCCAGCGGATTAACTTCTGTGATTCCCGCCATCGTAGCCGCAAAAGATGAGCCTACTGAACCTCTGGAACCTACCAGATAACCATCGGAAAGTGACTTTTGTACCAACATCTGAGCGGACACATACATAACCGCATATCCGTTGTCTATAATGGAGTTGAGTTCTTTTAACAATCTTTCCTCGATAACCTGCGGCAGTGGGTTTCCGTATTTCTTGTGAGCATTTTCCATGCAGGTTTTACGAAGAGTTTCTTTGTCACCTTCGATTCGAGGCGGGAATTTGCCCTTCGGTACAGGTAATAATTCCTGAATTCTTTCTGCTATCAGGTTTGTATTTTCAATTACAACTCTTCTTGCAGTTTCTTCACCCAGATAGGAGAATTCTTCCATCATCTCATCTGTAGTTCTAAGGTAAAGACCCTGGCCGCTTTCAGCATCTTTGTATCCTTGGCCTGCCATAATTATATTTCTGTAAATTGCAGATGTATCCTGATTATAATGGGCATCTGTGGTTGCCACCACCGGTTTACCCAATTCATCCCCAAGGGCAACAATCTGTCTGTTGATATCCTTCAGGTCTTCTACAGTAAGCTGTCTTCTGTCAGGATATCTTCCGCCTTCCGTTCTGTCTTCTGTCAAAAAGCGGTTATTTATTAAAGGCTGAATTTCAAGGTAGTCATAAAATTCAGCTATTTTTACGATTTCGTCATGAGTCTTTTGGCGATAGAAAGCCTGATATACTTCCCCGGCTTCACAAGCAGAGCCGATAATCAATCCCTCTCTGTGTGCCTGAATTACTGACTTCGGAAGTCTCGGTCTTTTATAGAAATAATTCAGGTGAGAATATGAAACCAGCTTGTAAAGGTTCTTCATACCTTCCTGGGTTTCCGCCAATAAAATGATATGGTTTGTAGGACGTTTCTTGTAATCTATGTTTCCTTCTTCATCAATAAGGCCTTCATCATCAAAGACATAACCTTCCATACCGTAGATTATTTTTATTTCTTTGCCTTTTTTTCGTAAATCTCCGGCAGCCTTCGCCGCATCAGGGAATGCCTGCACTACGCCGTGGTCTGTAATAGCTACAGCAGGCTGACCCCAGGCTGCTGCCTGATTAACAATATCTTTAGGCTCGTTGAGTCCGTCCATAGAACTCATCTTCGTATGAGCATGAAGTTCAACGCGCTTGCCGTCCGGCCATGTATCCTGGCGACCGCCTCCCACCTTTTCCATCTTTTCGATGGCGTCGATCATAATAGTGTTCATATTTTCATATGTATCGAACTGCACTGCTCCGCGTATTTTAATCGGGTCTCCTTTTTTGAGGAGATTTTCTATTTCATCATGCTTAGTCTGCGAAATAAAAGCTTTGGTAGGAATAGTTGTAGTATTATCAGTGACTAACATAGTCATCAGATATTTTTCACTCTTGCTCAGAAGTTTGAATTCTATTTTGAATACAAATCCTTCTACTATTACTGTACCTTGGGCAGGATCCACTTCTCTCAGGGTTGTTGTAGCATAGCCTGTTACAGGCATCCCCATAATTCTGTTGCCTTCTGCAGGCATTTCTTTTTGACGACGCTTGCTGCCTTTCCACTTGCTCTTATCGTCCGCCTTGTTTTCTTCAGGAACTGCTGCACGTATTGCCGCCTTATGTGCCAGTTCTTTGCTGTAAGCTGCAACACATTCTTTGATATCCTGTTCTTCTCTTTCACGGAAAGCATTGGCCTTCTTTTCATAAACTTCTTCATTATTGATAAACTCAACAGAAGCCTTTATATTAAGATGCTGCTTTAACAGCAGTTCAAATTTTCTTTTTACATGAATATTAAGCTGATTGGTTATAAAGTCTCCAATCATATATATGTAGAGATTCTGCCCATCCCAGTCTATCTTGTCTGCCAATATTGTTCTTGTGATTGCTGAATATTCGCCATTGATCATCTGAATCATATGTGGAATAAACAGTGAAATTGCCTCATTTTCATTAAGAATTAAGTCTTTATAAAAGAAGTTAATCTCAACGCCGCCAAGCTTATGCTCCAGTTTTTCAAGAATATGGTCTTTAATCTGGTGACACGCATCCAAAGGCATAACAAAATTAAGGGTCATATCAATGGATAAAACCCCTTCATCTTGTTTGATGGAAGCCCTGTCGAGGCTGTATTTAAGTTTCTCTTTAGGTACGCTTCCTATATCAAATTGTTCTACTGCCTTTGCAATTATTTCTCTCATCTTGGTTGTTTCAAACTCCTACAATGTTCTTCCACAGTCTTAACAAATTCGTCTGCCAGGTCTTTTTCGTCAACAGTCTTAAGGATTTCACCCTTGGCAAAAATCAATCCTTTGCCCATACCGCCTGCAACGCCAAAATCTGCTTCTCTTGCCTCTCCCGGTCCGTTTACGGCACATCCCATCACTGCTACTTTGATGCCGTCAAGACCTCTTGCCGCCAGTTCTGCTTCAAGGGGCAGCAACTTGCGCTCAACAGTTTCAGCAAGGCCCTGCAAATCAATCTTGGTTCTGCCACAAGTTGGGCAGGAAACAAAGTTAATTGCAGATTTTCTGAGACCAAGGCTCTTTAAAAGATCAGCAGCAAAAAGCACTTCCTCAACAGGATTTGCTGTCAATGAAACTCTCATTGTGTCACCGATACCTTCAAGAAGCAATGCACCAAGTCCTGCTGCAGATTTGATTTTACCCATTTTAGGCGTACCGGCCTCTGTAATACCAATATGAATAGGCACATCTGTCTTAGTTGTCAGAATTTTATGAGCCTCATAATTCATTTTTACATCTGAAGATTTGATAGAAACTACAAGATTACCGTAGTCCATATCTTCAATATATTTAAGATTACGCAGAGCACTTTCTGCAAGGCCCTCTGCAGTAACGCTTCCGTATTTTTGAATAATGTCTTTTTCCAAAGAGCCAGAGTTAACTCCCACTCTGATTGGAACTTCTCTTTCCTTTGCAACATCTACTACGGCTTTGATTCTGTCGTATGAGCCTATATTACCAGGATTGATTCTGATTTTGTCTGCACCGGCCTCCATAGCTGCGATAGCCAGCCTGTAGTCAAAGTGAATGTCTGCAACAAGGGGCACACTCACCTGTTTTTTTACACGGCCCAAAACTTCTGCAGATTCCATATCAGGAACAGCAATTCGCACAATTTGGCAGCCTGCATCGGTCAATTCTGCGATTTGTCTGAGCAGTGCAGCTTCATCTCTTGAATCCACATTAGTCATAGATTGGATGGAGATTGGGGAACCTCCGCCTATATATACATTTCCACATCTTACTTGTCTTGTAATCATAGCTTAACTCCCGAAAATTCTCGAAACATCATTTATTGTAACAAACACGAAAAGTCCCAACAAAAGCATCAGACCTGCAAAATGAATTGCTCCTTCAACCCTTTGATTAACAGGCTTTCCCGTAATCATTGTGTACAGTACAAATATAATTCTGCCACCATCCAAAGCAGGTAAAGGCAGCATATTGATGATTGCCAGGTTAATACAAATCATTGCTGTAAGGAAACCGTAGTACCACAACCCGTAGGTTGAAGTTTCACTTACCATCTGCACCATACCAACAGGACCCGCCAGACTATCTGCTCCCAGTTCACCGCCGAACAACTGTCCAAAGGTGTCAAACAGCGCAAGTGTCAGATTCCACGTAGCCTTTGTTCCTTCTACCACTGCCTTGGCAGGGTTGTGACTGACTCTGCTGGTTATGCCTACAATATATCCTTTTGTTTCGTCTTCAACAGGTGATACAACGAAGCTTTCTTCGCTGCCGTCTCTTTCCACGACAAATTTCATTTCATTGCCGTCGGAATTAATTATGCTGCTTGTAACATCAGTCCAACTGTCAACAGGAGATTCGTCAATCATAACAATCTTGTCTCCGGCCTCTATTCCCGCAATGCTTGCAGGGCTGTTGGGATCAACAGCGTCTATAGTTGTTGTAGTAAATCCAAGAACGCCTACCACAAGAATCATTATAACTATTGCACATACCACATTCATAAATGAACCGGCTGCTAAGATAATCAATTTGTGAAGCGGCCTTTTATTGGAAAAGGCTCTTGGATTATCAGAATCTTCGTCTTCCCCTTCCATAGCACAGTAACCACCTATAGGGAAAATTCTGATACTGTAAAGAGTCTCCTTGCTCTGTTTTTTCCAGATGGCAGGACCCATTCCAAATGCAAATTCATTTACTTTAACCCCAAGTCTTTTTGCAGCAATAAAATGCCCCAGTTCATGAGGAAAAATCATTATGCAAAATAATAAAATAGCAAGTACTGCTGTCGTCATTAAATCCCCTCTCCGGCAGATTTTATCTGTTCGCAAGAGCCACTTTGTACGCCTCTTCGCGGGCCAGACGATCTGCCTCCAAAATTCCTTCTAATGTGAGATTGTAGCAAGCCTTATGGCTGTCTAAAATTCTCTCTAGGTTGTTTTGAATATCAATAAAGTTTATTTTTTCTTTTAAGAATAATTCCACCAAAACTTCGTTGGCGGCATTCATTACCACAGGATAAGTGCCACCGGCCTCAGAAGAATCGTAAGCAAATCTAATGCACTTAAATACATCAGGATTTGGTTTCTCAAATGTCAGGTTTGCAGCCTTTCCGAAGAAATCAACACCTTCTCTCGGATTTGGCAGCCTGTTTGGATAAGACATTGCAAAAGCGATCGGAATTCTCATATCGGGAACTCCCATCTGTCCAATAACTGATTTATCTTCAAATTCCACGGCAGAGTGAAGTATACTCTGTGGATGAACCAAGATTTCTATTTTTCGCACATCAATGTCAAAGAGCCATTTTGCTTCAATAACTTCCAGGCCCTTGTTCATCATGCTGGCAGAATCAATAGTAATTTTTTGTCCCATAGACCAGTTTGGATGTTTGAGTGCCTGTGCCAAAGTAACTTTTTCGAGCTGTTCTAAAGTAAAACCTCTGAACGGTCCACCTGAAGCTGTCAAAAGAATCTTGTTGATTTTGCGTCCTTCATTACCTTCAAGACACTGAAAAATAGCGCTATGTTCACTGTCAACAGGAAGAAGCTTAATGCCCTTTTCCTTTACAGCTTTCATTACTACTTCGCCTCCGGCAACGAGAGTTTCCTTATTTGCTAGAGCAACATCCTTACCTGCCATAATTGCAGCATAAGTAGGCTCAAGACCTCTCATCCCCATAAGTCCGTTAACAACTATATCTGCATTTTCAGCCTTTGCAGCCTCTACGATGCCTGAAGGTCCCCAAAGGATTTCAACGTCTTTGTGCTTTTTAGAAAGCTTAACAGCATCTTCTTCTTTAGCAACTACCGCCATCTTTGGCTTAAACTCTTCTATCTGCTGTGAAAGAAGCTCTGCCCTGCTACCGCAGGTCAGAGCAACCACTTCATAATCTTCTTTATTTTCTCTTACTACGTCAAGACACTGTGTTCCAATGGAACCGGTGCTTCCTAAAAGTGTAATCTTTTTCATAGTATTTACCATTTACATTGTAATATTAAAAACTGTTGAATAAATAAGTGTTACATAGTATACCATCGGTCCTGTGAAGAATACGCTGTCGAATCTGTCCAGAATTCCGCCGTGTCCCGGAATCAGATTGCCGTAGTCCTTAATTCCCATCTGACGCTTGAATGCAGATGCAGAAAGGTCGCCAAGCTGTGCAACAATACTTCCGAAGAAACCGATTGCAAGGCATAATACAAGCTGACCAGGATCTACTATCCACGCAAAGATTGCACACAGGATAACGCTTCCTGCAACTCCGCCGACCGCACCTTCAACGCTCTTTTTAGGACTCAGATTAGGGCAGAGTTTATGTTTGCCAAGTGCCATACCTGTAAAGTAAGCCATAATATCTGTTCCGAAGGCAGCTAAGAAAACGAGCCAGATTATTGCACCATATCCGCTGTGGTCGATAAGAACAATATGATATGGCAAGAAGCCTGTATACATAATTCCAAGGGCTGTTGAAGTCATATCTTCAAGTTTTCTTTCGTTAACTTTGAAACCATATACCATACAAGCCACTACAACTAAGAAAAACCAAAGTGGTAATAAGATTTTGGTTCGCACTTCTTCCGGTGCAAGATTTGTTAGAAAAAGTGCTGCAATTGCAGTATAGCCAATTGCAAATGAAGGTTTTGTTCCTGATGCTTCAAATCCTTTAAAAAACTCTTTGCAAGCAACCAGCGCTATTAAAAGAGCTGCTGCCCACAGGAACCAGCCGCCTAAAACTACTATTACAAGCAGTGGTGCCATCAATAAACCTGATATAATTCTGGTTTTCATTTCATATCTCCTTTATCTTCCGCCAAAGCGACGGTGTCTCGTTGTATATTCTTCAATGATACTTTCAAACTCGTCCGGTGTAAAATCAGGCCAGAGAGAATCTGTGAATGCAAACTCACTGTATGCACACTGCCAAAGAAGGAAGTTTGAGAGGCGTTCCTCTCCGCTTGTTCTGATTATTAAATCAGGGTCAGGTACATTGCCGTTTTCTTCGCCTGTATAAAGATACTTTGAAATCATTTCTTCGTCGATATCATCGGCATTGATTTCGCCGGCACAGGCTAATGCAGCAATTTTCTTAACAGAACGAATAATCTCAAGTCTGCTTCCATAATTCAAAGCTATGTTGAACTGAAGTCCGTCGTTGTTTTCAGTTGTTTTAAGGGCTCTTTCAATGGAAGCAACTGCTGAATCGGGAATCTGAGTGTAGTCTCCGAGAATTCTTACTTTTACATTATTGTGATGCAGTTCCTCGAGTTCGCTGGCAACATACTTTACGAGCAATTTGAAAATACCTCCCACTTCTTCTGCAGATCGTTTCCAGTTCTCAGTAGAAAAAGCATATACAGTCAAATATTTGATGCCCAGAATATCAGCACGTTTTATGATATCCTTCATAGCAAGCATTCCCTGATTGTGTCCCGATACTCTGCTCACCTTATTCTTTGTTGCCCAACGGCCATTACCGTCCATAATAACGGCAACGTGCTTAGGAATTAAATCTTTGTCAATCATATTGTCACCTATAAACAGTATGGCTGCATACGCAGCCATACCATAAAATGCTTATTATACTTCTAAGATTTCCTTGTCCTTTAAAGCTACGATTTCATCGATTTCTTTGATTGTCTTATCTGTAGCCTTCTGGATGTCGTCCAGAGCTTTCTTTAAATCATCTTCTGTTAATTCGTGAGCTTTTTCTAACTTCTTCAGTTCATCATTTGCATCACGTCTGATGTTTCTTACTGCAACTTTTGCGTCTTCACCCATCTTCTTAACAGTCTTAACCAGTTCTTTTCTTCTTTCTTCAGTTACCTGAGGAACAACCAGTCTTACATTTTTGCCGTCGTTGGAAGGGTTAATTCCGATGTTTGCCAGGTTGATACCCTTTTCGATGTTTCCGATTGCCTTAGGGTCAAAAGGTGTGATTAAAAGAGTTCTTGGATCAGGAACGGAAATATTTGCTAAGTTTCTTAAAGGTGTAGGTGTTCCGTAGTATTCTACCATAACCTTGTCTAACAGAGCAGCATTAGCTCTGCCTGCTCTTACTGTATTTAATTCTTCTTTTAATACGCTGATTGTTTTCTTGCTTCTTTCTTCAAGATTCTTCTTAATGGTTTCCATTGTGTGGGCCTCCTAGTTTCTAATTACTCAATAATTGTTCCTATTTCTTCGCCGCTTACCGCTCTTAATACGTTTCCTTCTTCGGAAATAGCGAAGACGTGAATTCTGATATTGTTATCTTTGCACAATGTTGCAGCAGTAAGGTCCATAACTTTAAGGTCTTTTTCTACTACATCCATGTGTGACAGTCTGCTGAATTTTACTGCATCAGGATAAATTGCAGGGTCTTTGTCGTAAACCGCATCCACATTCTTTGCCAAAAGAATTGTGTCAACGTCCATTTCTGCAGCTCTGAGTGCAGCAGTTGTATCTGTTGAGAAGAAAGGACTTCCTGTGCCTGCACCGAAGATTACGATGCTGCCGTTTTCAAGATGAGCAAGTGCCTTACGTCTTGCATAAGGTTCAGCGATTTCTCTCATTTCAATAGCTGTCTGAACTCTTGCAGGAACACCCAGTGCCAAAAATGCATCCTGAAGTGCCAGTGAGTTCATTACTGTTGCCAGCATTCCCATATAGTCTGCTGTAGCTCTGTCCATATCTTTGCTTGTTCTGCCGCGCCAGAAGTTTCCTCCGCCTACTACGATGGCAACTTCAACGCCCATATCGTGGATTTGCTTAACTTCAGCAGCAACTTTGCGTGTCATTTCTTCATTAACACCGAAACGCTGTTCACCTGCCAGTGCTTCTCCACTTATTTTAAGTAATACTCTTTTGTATACCGGTTTCATATTATCTCATCCTCTCATTAGCATGATGTCCCAATTATTATACCATATATTGTGAGAAGTGCGAAATGGTTTTTATAATTTCCATAAAAAAAATAGCAATACCGAGTTCCTGTAGACCTTATTCGGACTTGCTCTGCCTCGCTAGCGCATAGAATATGTACCAAATGTACATAAAACAGCACACGCTCACAAAAGTAAAAACAAATCAGGGCTGGTCTTTGAATGTTTTAGCCACGATTTCAGGCGAAAATGAGCAGAGAGTTTGGTGACAAAAGAGCTTTGCGTATGTCGCCAGTCGTATTTGAGTCGACAGGCCCTAAAAGGGCCGGTTGTGAGTGTGAGAAGTACAAGTCATTTATGACTTTGTACGACGAACAGGAACAACCAAACCCGACAGGGTGGCGACTCAAATGACACCAAACAGCGACGCAGACAAAGGCTTTTTCCCAAA
>JAFSHN010000007.1 GCA_017440275.1 Bacillota bacterium
GATACCCCAACGATTTATGGGGTGGGTAGTGGGATTCGAACCCACGTATACAGGAGCCACAACCCTGGGTCTTAACCACTTGACGATACCCACCATACTTGTTGCGCCTTGTTAAGGCTAAAATTTTATTAAGGGTTGGCGACCTGGAACGGGCTCGAACCGTCGACCTCCAGCGTGACAGGCTGGCATTCTAACCAACTGAACTACCAGGCCGCGATTGGTGGGAGTTACAGGGCTCGAACCTGTGACCCCCTGCTTGTAAGGCAGATGCTCTCCCAGCTGAGCTAAACTCCCAAAAACTCTTAATAAAAAAAATGGTAGCGGCGAGTGGAGTCGAACCACCGACCTTCCGGGTATGAACCGGACGCTCTAGCCAACTAAGCTACACCGCCACATAAATGTGACACAAAATCACTGCAAGAGTTATAATACCAAAACTTCTATCAAATGTCAACAACTTTTTTTCACTTTTTGAAGTTTTTTCTCTCCTTGCGACTTGTCTATTTTACTAGGAAAGCACCGCCTTTGTCAAGCACTTTTTTAACTAATATAGTTTAAAATAAATTTTACATTAGTTTGACCCATTAATTTCCTATTTAGATCATAGGAATATACTTCCGCAACAGCGTCATTTACACCTTTTGTAAGACTTTTTACATTTATGTAATCCCCTTTTAATACATCTCCGCTATTTACAAACGGACTTTCATAAATAGATTTATTATCATTTATTATTTTAATTTTCAGCAATCTGTTTTCATTATAGTTGCAAAAGTCCAAATCCTGCATTATTCCTTTTTTTATATTAACTTGAGGGCTCATCTTGATTCTCACTTTACCGGAGGTTGTATTCTGTAACTCCACTTGTTTACCTTCATCAATAACTGCGGTTTTGGCACATTCGCCTTCGCATCCCCTGAGCAGTAAAAGTATTATGATTATTATTAATACTATTATGATTACAGTTTTTAATCTTTCTTTCCACTTTCTTCTTTTTTCTTCCTTCATATTTTCACCTCACACAAAAGAAATAGGGGGGCGATTTTAACCGCCCCTTATACAATTTAGTTAATTGCAATTGTTGCAACAACATCAGCTACATGCCCGCTGGCAGTTGCGGTCTTTGTTGCACAAGTCTTACCTGTGAAATCAATATTCACTGTTTTTGTGGCATTTACCAGCTTTTCATCATCTGCAAAGGTTTTGATACCTGAAGAAAAATCATGTCCGTCTGATACCAGTGAAATCTTTTTTGAGTCGGCTGCCATATTGGCAAAATCACTTGTGTCACTTACAATTGTCCACCCGCTTTTTGCTGTTGCCTGTAATTTTTGAACTTCAATCTGTCCCATAGTACTGTTGTTTGTGATTTCTAAATCTGTCACTGTCGCTTCTGCTGTGCCGGCTGTAGCTGTCATAGTGATTTTTTCACTGATTGTAAAATCAATTTCAATACCCGGCGTTGTCAGATAAACCGGTACGGTGTTGACCGAATCTGCATCGAGAGTGCCGGCAAAACAGCTTCCGCAAGCTGCTATTGTCATAATAGAAATAACGGTTGTGATACTTAATAATTTTTTCATAAAAGTTTCCTTTCCGGGGTTTTCCCCTTAACAATAATTTATTAATAACGCCCAAAGCGTTATCGACATTAAAAAAAGACGCTCACCGTTCAAACACCGTGAAACGTCTATACAATATATATGTAACCTTTTGTTGTAGTGCCTCCGGGACCATACAAAGAAATCATTTCTCCAAACCAAGAGCGTGCTGCGTCGTCACTTGATACAAGGTTAACCCTTCCGTAAGTCGATGATGTAGCTGTTCTTCTAAAGATGTTGGCATAGGAAGATGGAGCACCTTCAAAAGTCAAAGTTGCATCGACGGTAGGTTTTTGATCAAGAAGCCCATCCACGATGCAGCCGGCCGGAATGTTCAGTTTTATCATATACGTTCCGGAACTTCTGAAAAGATTCTTCATAGTAGTTACTTTTGAAGTGTCCCACTTACTCAAATCCTTGTTGTGAAGCCTGTAATTAGATGACCCCGTATGTGAAAACATTAATTCCATATTAGTGAGTGAAGACGTCTGCCATTGGCTTATATCACCTATATCCCATTCCGTTGCGCTATATCCTGCCAATTCAAACATAGATTTCATTGTATATACTGCATTGGTATTCCACTCACTTAAATCCAGTTTAAACTTTGTAGCCTTTTCTTTTGCTGCATTTCTAAACATACTCGCAAAAGAGGTGACATTTTCCGTATTCCAGTTTTCTATACCTGTCAAGGTCCATGTTGACGCCTTGAATCCGGAATATTCAAACATTGCAATCATAGATGTTACCAGATCCGTACGCCATCCTTTAAGATTCACTTCCCAGTTTGAAGCTCCGTATCCGGAATATCTGAAGGCGTTTGACATCGTTTTAACTCTTGAAGTATTCCAACTGCTTAAATCAAGCACGAAATTTTCCGAATTATATCCGGCTCGCTCAAAAACAAAATTCACAGATGATGTCTCCGATGTGTCCAGATTGGTTGAATCAAAAGACTCCAGATAGCTACATCCATAAAACCAGTATGCCATGTTAGAAGGCTGAACTTTACTGCCGAATTCAACTCTTTTTATTTTATCACGTTCTCCCGACCACAAAACTTTACTGCTTGAATTAAAAACATATGGTTCAGCATCAGAAAGCGGAGCATAGGTTGCAATTGTGTTACCGTGTTTATTCTCGTTAACATCTGCCGCTTCTTCCGGTTCGTTTATAATTAAAGTCCCGTCTTCATACAGCACCGTCTTGTACGATACCGGTTCTACTTCAACAAGAAAATCCGCAATATGAAGTCCCGCAAGAGGCTTGCTCGTTTGACTGGCCTTGCCGCTTAAGTTCAGTGTAAAACTGTTGCCCGATCCAATCGTTACAATATCCAATAACGGTTCACTCAAGTCATAGCCGTCAGATGTCAAAATAGTAAAAAGTTTTTTGTTAAGTTCAAATATTACTTCTGTAGTATTTTTCCTCACTACGCTCCAGCCCGACTGCCCCTCCACTGAAATTTTCTTTATCTTCAGTCCTACATCTGAATTATTTTGAATCACAAACGGCGATATAGACAATTCTCCAGAATCCTCACCCAATGTCATACTGATGTTTTCCGAAATAATAAAGTCAACACTGCGGGACACGCCTTCAGTTATAAGCTTGCTGACAGCTCCAAATGCCGGATTACTCCCTGAAATCATAAGTATAATCACTATAAATGAAGCAAAAAATTTCCTCATAAATAACACGCTCCTTTCCATACAAAAGGTTCCATTTTATATTTATTTTTTAACGAAAAAAATAGTTGTAAAAAAGCGAAAAAAAATGTTGAAATTCTCCACCTTTTTGTTATAATTTACCTTGCTAATTTTTTAAAATTTTACAGCCGAAAAGGCTGCGAAGGGAGAGATGATAGTTGTTAAAAATGTTCACAAAAGAGAAGGCTGCTTTTAACGGCAAGCGTACTCTGCTCATAATATGTCTTGTGCTTTTAGCCACATTTGCAATTACAAGTATACTGCCTGCTGACATTTCAAAGTATGGTGTATGGTCTATATACCCCGCTATCTTTTTAGTAGTATACATATTTGCAACAAAGAGAATCTTAGAAGCTTTGGTCCTTGCTTCACTGGTTGGCTTCGTTATGGTTTCAAGACCTTCCACTATGGGTGGTGAAGGAAACTGGATTGTTAATACTTTTGCTAATTTCAGTGAAGGTATTCTCAGTGTAATGATGGACGAGGACATCGCATGGCTCATTGTCGTTTGCGGCTTAATGGGAAGCATCATTGCCCTCATTGAAAAAGCCGGTGGGGCATATGCCTTCGGTGAATGGATTGCCACAAAGGCAAAAACAAGAAACTCATCTTTGATTTGGACATGGATTCTCGGCATTGTTATTTTTATTGACGATTATTTAAATTCTCTTACAGTAGGTTCATGTATGACTACACTTACTGACAAACACAAAGTTCCAAGAGAATTTTTAGCATATGTTGTAGACTCAACCGCAGCTCCTCTTTGTGTAATCATCCCTATTTCCACATGGGCTGTATTCTGTTCCAGAATTCTGGAAACTTCAGGTTGGGCACCAAGAGGCGAAGGTCTCATGTACTTTATCAGCACAATTCCATTCAACTTCTACGGATGGATAGCTGCTATCATCGTTCCTTTAGTAATTTTGGGAATTGTTCCTATATTCGGCCCAATGAAAGAGGCTTTCCACAGAGTGGCTCAAGGTGGACCTTTAGCGCCTCCGGGAAGTGACAAATTCGACATCAAGGCCAGTAAAAATAATATTGTTCCAACAAACCCTAAAAAGATTAATTTATTCCTGCCAATTATTGTACTCATCGCCTCAACACTGTATTTTGATACTGATATGGCTATGGGCGTACTTGCGACTATGGGATTTATGTTCGCATCCTATCTGCTGCAAGGCGTTATGACTGCAGAAGAATTCGTTGATGTTTCCCTGGAAGGATTTAAAAATATGCTGATGCCTTTACTCCTAATGGTATTGGCATTCCTCTTTGCAGAAGTTAACGACGCAATTCACTTTACATATTTCGTAATCACTTCCGCAACAAAGATTATGACTCCTGAACTGATGCCTTTGATTATCTTCATTGCACTGGCAATTACAGAATTCATCACAGGAACCAACTGGGGCATGTACATAATCGCACTGCCAATTGTAATTCCTTTAGCACAGAACCTCGGTGCAGATGTTACTTTAGCAGTATCTGCAGTATTAAGTGCCGGCGTATTCGGTTCTCACATCTGCTTCTACTCAGATGCTACAGTAATAACATCTTCGGCTACAGGCTGTAACAATTTTAACCACGCACTCACGCAGGCTCCATTCGGCCTTCTCGCTGCGGGCATATCGGCGATATGCTTCCTGGTCGCAGGATTTATTATCAACTAAAACACAAAAGACCATCTTATCTAAGATGGTCTTTTTTATAAGTCTACCGGTATTTCTTTGTCCAAAATTAAGGTATCTTCTGTAACGGAGCATTGGTATGCCATAATCTTGACGCCTTCCTTTTTACCTTTTCTTAGTGCTTCACCGAAAGCCTTATGTCTTTCGTCGTTTGGTCTGAAAACCTTCATTGGCCTCATTTGAAGAACAAATATAATATACGCTTCATTCCCCGCTCCGGCTAAATGGGTAAGTTCATTTATATGCTTTATCCCTCTTTCAGTAGGAGCATCAGGAAAGGATGCTGCACCATTTTCTTCCAACGTCACACCCTTTACTTCAATAAAACCTTCCCGGCCTTCGCAGTCACGTACATAAAAATCAAGCCTGGAATTTCCACAGGTAAACTCCTGTTTCACTTCCACAACATTTGCCATATCAGGCAGCCTCAAGCTGCCGTTTCGTAAGGCCTCTCCCACCACTTTATTTGGTGCCTGAGAATCTATATTTACAAGCATTCGGCCTCTTGGTGTCTCTTTTACTACACCTATCAGTGAAAAACGCATCTTACGGTTTCTCATATCATGTTGGAAATCTTCAAGATATACTACCGCTCCCGGCACAAGCAGTTCTCCCAGTCTGCCTGTATTTTTAACATGAACCTTTGTCTTTTCTCCAAATACTTCAACCTCTGCCACGAAACGATTAGGTCTGGATATGAACTTTCCCTCAATAATTTTTTCGTATTTCATAATAAAATAGTAACAAACTTTGATGACAATTGGTAGTTTTTTTTGTATAATAATATGGCGTATTTATGTACGCAAGTATTATTCAAAAGGAGTATTACTATGAGGGCACCGGATCCTGTTGCTTTCAGCATTTTCGGACTCGATATAATGTGGTACGGACTGCTGATTGGTATTGGCTTTATGCTTGCCATAAGCATCTCATATTACAGAGCGCCTAAGTACAATATAGACCCGGATTTTATACTGACATTGACTATATGGATTATCCCCGCTGCAGTAATAGGTGCAAGGCTATATTATGTAATCTTTCGATGGTCATACTTTGCAGGAGATTTTTCCAGAATACTCGACATAAGAAGTGGTGGACTGGCAATTCACGGAGGTCTTATTCTTTGCTTTATCGTAGGATATTTCCTATGTAAACATTACAAAGTAAAATTCCTCGACGCTGCCGATTTGGTCGCACCTGCAATCCCTTTGGCACAAGCCATCGGACGCTGGGGTAACTTCTTTAACGAGGAAGCTCACGGCGGTGTAACAGACCTGCCTTGGGCACAAATTATAGACGGGACAGGTTATCACCCAACTTTCCTCTATGAATCAATCTGGTGTTTTGCGCTTTTCTTATTCCTCATATATTTTGCAAAACACAAACAACAATTCCAAGGACAAATCATCTGCCTGTATGGAATGCTTTATTCCACAGAAAGATTTTTAGTAGAAGGTCTCAGAACCGACAGTCTGATGATAGGATTCCTTCGTCAGGCTCAAGTAATAAGTTTAGTTATAATTATCGGATGTGCAATTCTTTACTATGTACTGCAAAAGAAAGCATCCAAATCAAAATAGATTAACAAAGGAGAATTTCCATGAGATTAGGTATTGTTGGACTTCCCAACGTAGGAAAAAGTACATTATTCAACGCAATCACAAAGGCAGGTGCAGAAGCAGCAAACTATCCTTTCTGCACAATTGAACCAAATGTAGGTGTTGTAACAGTTCCGGACGAACGTCTTAAAGTGCTCCACGAAATGTACAATTCCAAGAAAACAATTTATACAACTATTGAATTCTGTGACATCGCAGGTCTTGTAAAAGGTGCTTCCAAAGGTGAAGGCCTGGGCAATAAATTCCTGGGTCATATCCGTGAAGTAGATGCCATAGTACACGTGGTAAGATGCTTCGAAAACGACAACATTGTCCATGTTGACGGTCATATCGACCCTGTTTCAGACATTGATACAATTAACACAGAACTTCTTCTCTCCGATATGGAAATGCTTGAAAGAAGAATTCAGCGTGCTGCAAAAGCTGCTAAAGCAGACAAACAGTTACAGGGTGAATTGGACATTTTAAACCGTGTATACGCATGGCTGGGCGAAGGAAAGAATGCCCGCGCTATGGATTTGGATGATGATGAGGCTGCGTTTGTTAAAACTCTTGATCTTTTATCATACAAGCCAATCATCTATGTTGCCAACGTATCTGATGATGAGGTGGCAGCAGGAGACAATCAGTTCGTTGCAAAGGTCAGAGAAATCGCTGCTTCTGAAGGTGCAGAGGTAACTGTAATCTGTGCTGAAATCGAATCTGAAGTTGCGGAATTAGAAGATGAAGAACGTGCAATGTTCTTAGAAGAACTGGGTATTGCCGAATCCGGTCTTGACCAGCTTATCAAAGCTTCCTATTCTCTGCTCGACCTCATTTCATTCCTGACAGCAGGTGAACCGGAAGTAAGAGCATGGACTATCAAGAGAGGAACAAAGGCTCCAGGTGCTGCAGGAAAGATCCATTCAGACTTCGAAAAAGGCTTTATCCGTGCCGAAACTATCGCTTATGACAAACTTATCGAATGCGGCGGAAACTTGGCTACAGCCAAAGAAAAAGGCCTTATTCGCTCCGAAGGAAAAGAGTATGTAGTAAAAGACGGAGATGTAATGCACTTCCTGTTTAACGTATAATTCAAAAACCACAAAAGCGGCCTTAAGGCCGCTTTTTTTAGTTTTTGTTTCTCTCTTTAGAAGCCACTGCCAGAATTTCTGCCGTTTCTTCCTCTGTAAGTTTCATATTGTTACAGGCTCTTGTAATAGTTTCATCATCCATTACAAACCCATCTTCAGTACACAGTCTTGTAAAATCATTTTTAGAAACACCCAACTGTGTAAAGCTCAGTAAGCCGTATCCTACAGTTCTGTCGTAATATCTGAAAAACAATTGCTTAAATGTCACCTCTGCCATTTTTTAACCTCCTGTATGCCAATTCCAAAAGCACTATTTGAACGAATACCAACACTATTATCAGAATGCCACAGTGCATAAAAAACCCGGACGGTAAAATTTTGATCACGGGGTCAGTATACGAGTTGAACATCCAGTAATTGTTTCTGAAAAAGACTTTATGCATCAGCATAAATGCCGTCTCCCAATCTACAGCAACCGCAATACCCACAACTGATGCAGCAGCAAAAGTAACCAATCCGGTCCACCTCATCCACTTGAGGTTTTTCACTTTACCTCTTCGGTACAAAACAGCCCACGCCGCCAATGCAATAATTGCAATAATCGCAACAATCTGCATAGTGACAAAGATGTCTTTCACTTCTTCAAAGTGAATTCTGCCCGTTTCCGACATTTTTAAAGTGGGGAAAATCAGCTCTGACGGACCACCAATCAAATTATAGTCTATAAGAGTATCATAATTGAGTTTACATGCCGCCGCAGAAATACCCGAAGTTTCCGGAATGCTTAACAGTTTTAAATCCAGATAATAAAGAGGGCGCGCCAAAACAACAGCCGTCACCGCAATGCAAATAATTGATACTGCTGCAAAAAATGCTGCCCCCAAGTTTGTAATTGTATTCTTCCAATTCTTCATATATAAAATTACAGTTCCTTCAAACAGCAGCTTTCAGCCAAGGCTGTTCCTATAGCCGTACCGTATTCTCCGTCTTCAGGAATAATAAAGTTCACGTAAGGATACATTTTTTTAATCATATCGCGAACCTGCCATATTTCAGAGAAATTAGTTAAATTACCAATGAAAACGAAGTCTTTGATTCCATGGCCGTTAGCAATCAATACTGCCGTTTGACAGATTGATTCAATTACCATATGTACTATACCTGCAGCTTTGTCTTCTACTGTCGATCTGGATGATGACTTCCCGAAATTAGACGCTGTAATGTCCAAATCCAGGCCAGGAAGAGGATTTTTAGAAATATCCCCGATTCTCAAATCAATCTTGCCGACCTGACCTTCCGCTGCCATCTCTTTAATTTTATCTATATCACTTGTACTGAGCATCAATTTGGAAAGGCCCGTAATTGTGCCTCCACCTATGCCGATACCGCCCAGGTGAGTAGGCACCCCATTCTTTACCTTTACATAGGATGTACCGGTTCCCATGCTTATAACCATAAATTCGTCCTTGTCACCGGCAAAATATCCGCCGCCAACACCGTTGGCCGAGAATTCATCCACTTTGTAAGTAGGCAGTCCGTAAATTCTTTGATTTACATTGCTGCATCCTACGCCTGTTAGATTTACCTGCTGAATATCTGACAGTTCTAAATTATTATCATATAAAAATTTGCCAAAGGCTCCAAAGAGGGATGCAATTGCATTATTTGCTGAAATCTGCACCGGTAAAAGCATCTTGCCATCATCAAATCCGGCAATTTTTGTAGTGCTTCCTCCTATATCAATTCCTACGACAATACCCATTCGTTTTTCCTTCCTGTAAGACCTATTCAAGCCTGCTTTTGACATTAACTTAACGGCTACATTGTATCACAGTAAAGGAAAGTTGTTAAGGTAATTTACACTTTATTTTTCCCATTTTTAGCAAAGCCCAGGCATAACAGTCCAATTGCCGCTGCACCTAAAGCACAAAGTACATATATTGGATTGTTCACATCTCCGGTCTTTGGAACCTCGTTAACAGGCTCCACTCTGATAAATTCATTAAAAAGCGAGTTCCCTCCGTTTATTTCTACCAGTATGATTTCTTCACCGCTTTCATCATACTGAACCTCAAAATAATATTTTGTTGGATCAATATAGTACTGTTCATGTGTTGATAGTTCTTTAATATAATACTCACCTTCCGGCAATAATCCCGTATAAGACAGTATACCATTTTCTTCAGGATATAGTTTTTCAACCATAGTATCAGGCAGCATTCCTTCAACTTCGCAGGTAAACAAGCCATAACTCACTTCAGCTAATACTTCTTCTGAAGTTATATCCCAATAGGGGAATTTCTCTACCAACTTCATAATACTAAAACTTATTTTCTGGTGAGGATTGTATATTTCTTTCACCACATCTGATCCATTAACATTGATTTCTACTATTTCCTTTGAAGGAACATAGCCCTTAGGAGCCTTTATTTCCTTAATGAAGTATTTGCCGGGAAGAAGTTTCCCCGTGATTGCTTCCCCATTATGGTCTGTAACCAGTTCTGTTATGACTTCCCCATCATCGGTTCTGACTTCAAACACACTACCTGCAAGCAAGGTTTCAACACCTAAAGTTTCACCTCTTTTTATAACTTTTATCCTGCTTGTCGGAATAACATTAAAAGTTAACGAAAAGCTTTCTGAAGATACGTTTCCGAAAACAGCCATGTCTTGACTCCAAGGAGCTACAAAATAATTGTTTTCCTCATTAACCGCCGTATATTTAACTATACCTGCTTCCTTCAATTCACTTTCTGTAATTTCTACTTTTCCCCCTTTACAATTGTCGTCCGCCTTCACTTCAATAAAATTATCACCCCTTAGATGAGATACTGTTACCCCCTCTTTTGTATATTCAAAATCTCCGTATTCCTTTAATACGTTTTCCAAATCCTTCAGATTTGCAGTTTCACCTGCTACAATTTCCGGTTCGTCTGTTTCAAATTTCGGTTGTTTGTTCCAATTTGAAATTTGCTTTTCTATACTCTCTTTCCATGCCTTAAAATCTGCTTCAATTTTTTTATCAGAAAAATAACTGCGGTAGTTACCCTTTGAATCTTTGCCGTTTGCTGCATGTTCAGGCAATGACTGCCATATCATCATCTGTGTAAACATATAATCTTTTAAATGCGGTTTATCCTTTGAATAAAATCCTAAATATGCTATTTTGCTTTGAACGGAACTGTCATCCATATATCTTTCAACATCAAAATCTATATTCAGATTATTTGTTTTATTTGCAACAAATTCCTCTCCGTTTGCACCTCTTATCTTATATCCCGATTCAACACAAAATACAGGTTTGTCATTTAAAAGATGGTAATACATTCTGCTTTTATTTATTACCATATAATCTTTTATATCGTGATAGCTGTAATAGTCTGTAGGTGTTGATTTCAGATTAAAAACCTGTGCCTCTGCAATTGCCGAAGGCATAGTTGCCATTATACACACTACTAACATCATCATTATTCTTTTTTTCCACTTTATCAATTCCTTTCCTCCAATAAAAAAACCGACAAGTGAACTTGTCGGTTTTATAAATTTTTTATTATTTTGCCATCTTTCTCTGGAAGAACTTAACGATTTCAACAATTGGAATAATTGAAACTGCCAGTAACATAGAGATTCCGTATTCCATCAGGCTGATGTGTTCAAACTCGAAAGCTTCAGCAAGGAATGGAACATAGAGCACTGCTGTTGTTGCAACAAGGCTTGCAAGCCCTGCTAAGAACAGAGCATTGTTTCCGTGCTTCATCTTGAACAAGCTTCCTCTCTGGGAACGCATATTGAAGCTGTGGAAGATTTCTGTCATAGACATTGTTAAGAATGCCATTGTTGTTCCGTCAGGACTTGTTGCGATTTCCCACATGCCGGATTCAATATAATGTCCAATGAAGTAAGCTACCAATGTCAGAACAGATACAACGAGACCCTGGTAAACAACGTCTACGCCAACACCTCCGGAGAATACACCATCGCTTGTCTTTCTTGGAGCACGCTGCATAATATCCGCTTCAGGCTTTTCAACTCCTAATGCTAGAGCTGGGAAGCAGTCTGTAATCAGGTTGATAAACAGCAGATGCACAGGATGCAGAATTGTGAATCCCATCATTGTTGCTACAAAGATAGAGATAACTTCGGACATATTGGAAGCCAATAAGAACTGAATTGCTTTACGAATATTATCGTAAATTCTACGGCCTTCAGAAACAGCACCTACGATTGTAGCAAAGTTGTCACCAGCCAGTACCATATCAGCTACGTTCTTTGTTACGTCAGTACCGGTAATACCCATACCTACACCGATGTCAGCAGACTTGATACTTGGAGCATCATTTACACCGTCGCCTGTCATCGCTGTTACATAGCCCTTTTCTCTCCACATATTTACAATACGAACTTTATGTTCAGGCTGTACACGGGCATATACACCGATTGTTTCAATTTCTTTTTTGAATGTTTCGTCATCCATTTCGTTGAGTTGAGCACCTGTAATAGCTCTGCGGCCTTCTGTCAGAATACCCAGTTCTCTGCCGATGGCAGATGCAGTGTCAGGATGGTCACCCGTAATCATTACAGGCGTGATACCTGCACCGTTACATTCTTCAATAGCAGCCTTTACTTCAGGTCTTACAGGGTCAATCATACCTTCAAGACCGAGGAAGCAAAGGTCTTTTTCTATAGCAGGAGACATTGTAGCAGGAACTTCTTCCAGAATTGTTTGAGATGCCATCAGTACTCTGAGAGCTCTGTCAGCCATTTCCTTGTTAGCTTTCAGGATATTTTCCTTGTCGGCTTCTGTAATAGGTCTTGCTACACCGTTTTCCATAATCATAGTACACTTCTTGAGAACTTCATCAGGAGCACCTTTTGTGTACTGAATATACTTTCCGGATTCCTTATCAGCATGGATAGTAGTCATCATCTTTCTTCCGCTGTCAAAAGGAACTTCCGCAACTCTAGGCAGACGTTCTTCAGTTTCTGTTTTGCTGATGCCAATCTTTTCAGCATAATTAACTAAAGCACATTCTGTTGGTTCACCTGTTGCTTCGCTGTCACCTTCAACGATTTTAGCATCGCAGCAAAGAGCCATAGCCTGAGCTAATAATTTTTCGTTTTCTCCGTAGTAATCAACTACAGTCATTTTATTTTGAGTTAAAGTACCTGTCTTATCTGAACAGATAATCTGCGCGCATCCCAGTGTTTCTACTGCTGTCAGCTTACGGATAATCGCATTTCTCTTACTCATATTAGTTACGCCGATAGAGAGTACGATTGTAACTACCGCTGCCAAACCTTCAGGAATTGCAGCAACAGCTAAGGATACTGCTACCATAAATGTATCCAGCATTACAGTACCATCTACGGATTCTGCTCTGAGTAAGCTTACACCGAAAATAACTACGCAAATGCCGAGAACCAGTACTGTTAAGATTTTACTCAGCTGAGCCAGCTTAATCTGAAGAGGAGTCTTACCTTCTTCAGCCTGAGCCAGAGCATCCGCAATCTTACCCATTTCAGTGTTCATACCTGTATCGCATACAACTGCCATACCACGGCCGTATACCACTGTACTTCCCATATAAATCATATTCTTACGGTCGCCGAGAGGAACATCCTTATTATCTCCCAGAACCAAAGTTTCTTCTGTCTTGTCTACAGGAACAGATTCACCGGTAAGTGCCGCTTCTTCAATCTTTAAGCTTGCACACTGAATGATTCTGCCGTCTGCCGGAACAGCATCACCGGCTTCCAAAAGAATAACATCACCTTTAACTAAATCTTCACTCTTAACAATTGTAATCTTGCCGTCTCTGTAAACCTTACTTGTGGCAGCAGCCATTTCCTGTAAGGCCTCAATAGCTTTTTCTGCTTTGCTTTCCTGATACACACCCAATACAGCATTGATGATAACTACTGCCATAATGATGATAACATCAGTGAAGCTTTCGCCTGAATAGAACGCGGTGATACCGGAAATTACAGCCGCAACGATTAAGATTATAATCATAGGGTCTGCAAACTGCATCATCAGTTTTTTGAAAAGAGTGTCCTTTTCAGCTTCTTTTAACTTGTTCTTTCCGTCGGCTGCAAGTCTTGCTTCTGCTTCCTGAGAAGTAAGGCCAACGGAAGATGAATTGACTTCCTTAAAAGTCTCTTCAGCGGTTTTTAAATAATACATTTCCTTCTTCCTTTCCGGGTAAAAGTCGTTAAAAAAAACTTCTACCGTATAATAATAGTATATACAGTAAAAGTCTTACTATTTAAGATATTCGCGAATCGCCTTAAAAAACGATTGTGAATGACGCAACATATCACATCTAAAGATGCCAGTTACTCCCTTTTACGAAGAAATATTATACTAAATTGTAGCAAAATTGTCAATTGATACCGCTGTTTTCAACTTATCTTAACATAAAAAACACATTCAGTTGAAAATCATTGAGCATAATCATCAGATAAATAATCCCCATAGTTATGATGAGATTTTTCATGCACTTTTCCACAATCCCTTCCGGTATATAAAAACACTTTTGTCATCATCAATGCCGAGGATTTCATTGCAGGCCACCACATTTTTAACAGGAGCACTTATACTCATTTTTTCTCCGTCTTCTTCTATTTCAACCAGTGAAGCATCACAATCCAGACACTCTGATATTAAAAGTTTTAATTCTTCTTTCTTTGAATCCTGCCTCCAGTTGTCACCTGCTATACATTGAAAATTATCAATGGCTTTGTCAGCAGCCGTTATTCTGCTAAAAATCATCTGATTGTTAGCAAATTGCATCACAAAAATCATCAGAAGCACAACAGCTGCTATCGTTGTTATAAGATCTTTCATGTTCAGTCCTCCTGGCTGTTATAAATCTCAATTGTTTTCTCCATTGCTCTTTTAGAAACCTGTTTCATACTGGATTCATCATCACCTACCATCATATCGAAAACATAAACTCCAAGCATAATTGTCCCGATGATAATTACCAGATTTTTCATTACGCGCCCCCTATTATATCCCCAAAATCCATATAATCAGAAATTGCTCCCGTTCCCTCCTTGACTAAATCCGATGCAGCATCCTGCAACGTACCTTCGCCGCCTAAAATCAACGTATTCACAATGACTGCCCCCAGCAAGACAGTTCCCAGTATTATTATTAAATTCTTCATATCTTCTCCTCTACAAAAACATATTATTCAAAGTATTTATCGTATCCATAAATACCACTACTACCGCAAAGTTGATAAACAATACAAATACTGTTGCAACAGCAACTGCCATAATTATCACACTGTTCCGTTGTGCTCTTCGCATGGCAAGTGTAGTATTCTTCTCCATCATCATCTGCTGAAAAACTTCCATCTGCTCTGTAAGCTCCGAAGGATTAATCTTATCAATTTTTGATAGAATCACAGCAAAATTTCTCGCAGCTTTAGTTCCTACTTCAACCGCCAAAATATTAAATGCATCCTCATCCCGTCCTCCTCGATACAGAGTAATCATCTCCCCATAAAAAGGTTTAAGAAATGTACTGTTATTCATCAGACTTTCATATATGTAATCTGCTGACAAAGGTGTTTCTCTTCTTACCAAAGATAAATTTTTCAAAATCACACTGCTGCTGAAAAGTTCTCTGTCCAGCATAGCGCTGTTTTTCTTCATTAACCATTTATTTAGTTGTTTTCCAATGTGTCTAGCATAATCCTTGATGTTTAATCGTCCCATCATATCACCTTACAAATCCAGTTTTGTTTTTGACAAGAAAAAGTTCAAAAGCAATCCTATCATATACATCACTAAAGACAGAACGAACCAGTTCATACCGGTCGTCGTAAAAAATTGATATTTAAAGTATTCTTTAGCAGTCAGGCCAAAGTACTTGGTAGCTCCCAATACAGTAAGCAGGTAGCATACCGGTATCAAATATTTAAGAATCAATCCGCTCTCATTATTTTCCCTTTTGGAATACTCAGATACTTTTCTTGCCTGAGAAACTGTTTTCACCAAATCTTCCATAGCCGCAGTTACTCTTATGCCTGAAACAAGTGAAAAAAACATATTATCAACCATCACAGATGACCACGAAGTGCCTAAACCAAATTCAAAATCTCTCAACAAATGTCTGATTTCCTCCGGATTGCTTGCCGTATTCAGACCTTTCGATAAATTAAAAAGAAGCCTCTTGCTCCCCGGTGCTTCTTTAATGGTCAGTGCTGTCACCTCTATGGCGCGCTGCATATTATAGTAATTTATCTTATAATTATCTAACAATTCTGTAAGAAGTATTTCCCCTTCCCTTGACGATTTAACTCTGACTGCCTGCAGCCTGCACATCAAAAGCAATACAGGAAGCAGCAATGCTGATACACTTGCTAAAACCAGTAATCCGTATGTTATATGCATCCTTAATACTAAGAATGTGACCGCAGCGGCTGAAACAGAAATAATTAAAATACCATATCCAATTCTTATATCATTTATGCCAAGCGTTATTGCCGCAAGCCTTGTCATCATTTCAACAAGACTGTTTTTAGAGTTCTTTTTTCTCATCAAAGGATGCAGCAAAGCACAGAATTCTTCCCAATAATACAATGCCAGCCCAAAGATGGATAAAAAAGTCATTGCTGATTCAGCATACATTATTGTCCCTCGTTCCTTTGTAATACCTTGGATAAACAACTGTATTTTCCATAATCGGATTATGTTTTTCCAACATCATAAGCATTTCTTCCATACGTTTAAAATCCTCCGGCCAAATTTTTCCCATCTTTTTCTTATCCTCCCCTATATCATATTTCCAAAGCCATTTTCCCATTTCTTCATCATAACGACAGATGCAATGTATAGAGACCCTGTCCATGCGAACATCATATCTGTACTCATGTATAGAACGCAGCCTCTTTTTGCTTCTGTCGCCGGGTACCTGATAAAATTCCAGCACATAATTAAAATTCCTGAAAAACTGAGAGATTATGCCTTCAAAACTGCCTCCGTATTTCGATGTTATGCCCATAGCAATTTTGTATGGAATATCCTGGGGATCTCCGGCATGCACGGTCGCTTTGCTCCTGGTGGTCCCCGATGAAGTAATATCCATAGCAAGTTTGTATGCCGTCGCATCTCTCATCTCCTCAAGAAGCACATAGTCATTGTCGCCTCTCAATAAAGATTTAAATATGCTTTCCAGTTCATTGCCATCTGCAACAAGCTGCATAATAGGTGCTTCAGGCATTAGAATCTGCCATGGTGTTTCAGGATCGGTCGCAATAGCAAGTCCTTCCAACTGTTCATCCTCATATCGCTGCCATGTCTGCATAAAAGTAGTTTTACCCGAACGAACCGGTCCCGTAAAAAGCACATTATAGCCAAGTTTTACCATTACTTTGAAAAGTTCAACTGAATCAGCGGGAATAGTTCCGAGCCCTGCCATTTTCTCAAAGGTCAGTTCCTTCAAAACATATTTTCTGAAAATCATTATATCCTGCCCCGCTTTTGTTTTCTCACCGGAGTAAATAGTAATTCTTATTCCGTTTTTCAAATAAACTTCATGAAATCCTTTTTCAAGTCTTTCTCTCGGCGTTGCCATAAGCAAAGCCCTTTTCAACTGTTCTCTCCGGCTTTCACTGATTTTTTGAGGTTGCAGAACAGATTTACCATCAATAAGACAATACAGTCGGTCTCCGATTAGTTTGGCAGAAGATGATTCCTTGTATTCATCAGTTTTGTCATATGCCCATGGGTCAAGACCGCTAAGACCATAAATTTCCGCGAAAACTCCGTCTGTCATATCCTGATACCACGGCGGACATCTGATGCTTCTTGCCTCCGGAATCTCCTTTATGATTCTTCCAATACGTTCTTTATACAAGTCCACATCTTTTTCGTATCCAATTATTGCTCTTTTTTCCTGTTCAAGAATTTTTTCTTTCTCCCATTCGGTGGCATTTTTCCATTCTTTTTCAAAGAAGCTTTTGACCGTACTGCAAAGTCGGAAAAATTCATCAAATTGTTTTTCTTGTTCCATCATTGTCCTCCTAACTATACAAGACGGTAAACCGTTTCCCTGTTCCTGCCAAATTAGATAATTCCACCAACCTATCAGCCGTGGATACAATTTCTATTCTGCTAACGGTGCCTTCTGAATTAAATCGTTCATGGTCGAGAGATACCACTTCCCGGCCTGAGGCATCGAAAGAATGTACTACAACTGCATCGATAATTTTAACCTTACCATTAAAGAAACTCACTTCATCTCCCCGTCTTATACTTTTAGGAAAAGAAAGCATCCAGTCCTCAGGCACGCATAAAACATATTTTCCCTTTTCCTTTCCTATTGCATATCTTGACTCACAGAAAAACTCTTTGTGCAGTTCTGAATCTTTGGCAATGTACTGTATAGTTTCCTTTCCGACAATCCATTGCAAATCTTCTGCTGATAAAGCAGAAGAAGATGGATTTTCCATCTTCTTCACAGTCAAATCTTTTTCTTTAATTACAGTATTGGCAGCAATGTTTTCTTTGAGAACCAGGACTTCTTCGTAGGACAGATTTTCTCTGCCCCAAAATTCCCAAATAATCATAGATGTCAATGCCACCGAAATTATTATCAATCCGGCAAATCTCCTGTTCAATTATCCATCTCCTTTCTTTAATTCTAATAGTGATTATTTTCGACAATAACACATTACCATTTTCTTACATTACTTTCAGCACAATTTCAAAAATTGTTGCAAGAACTTTCCGACTGTTTTCGACAAATTCGTCATATTTCGTCAATACAGCCCCAGATTTTTTGCCACATAGAATATGTACATCTGCTGCCACTTCTTCCACGTGTTGCTGTGGCACTGGTCACCATAAGGAATACCATCCATAAGTTTATTTCTAATTCCGTCTCTGTACTTCTCCGGTATTTTAGTCAGAGCAGATTCTATCGCATCTATCTTCATAGACAGATTTATTATTTGCATTGCCCTGCGCTCTGTGATACTTGTGCTTTGCGCAGTTCCTTCACAAGTTCTCATCGTGCTGAAATCCTGATTTTGCAATGAGCCCTCTCTCTCGATTGCTTCCTGCAGCACCTTTTTCATTCTTGGTACGTCTTTCACTGCCCACAATGCCTGTCTGTAAACAGGTTCAGGAAGTAAAAAAGCCTTAAGTCTTTTTTGCTGATAGTTTTCCATAATCTCGCCTCCTTTTGTCCTGTTTTAGCACATATAAGAAACTTTTTACAACACATTTTTTTCCAAATGTCTGATTTAGTCTTTTTGATGCAGATTATTGCCGATATTCTGAATTCGACAAAAAAGTCGGCAAAGCATATTGCCTTGCCGACTTTGAGTTCATAATCTATTTATTTGTTTTGTTCACTGAGCGGTGTCATATCGCGGTCTTCTGCAGTGATGGAAGATCCTAGATTTACTGAAGCCTTTTCAAGTTCTAAAACAATATTATTTATCTGCTGAAGCTTTTCTGCAGATATGTCAGTTTCCATAGCTCCCTGTGCATTTGAAAGCATCTTTTCAAGTTCAGCTTTGATATTGACAATTTTGTCTTTCAGAGCCTCAACATTTTCTTCAGTCATTACTTCGTGGATTACTTCATCTTTGCTGAGAAGTTCACCGGTTTCAAGAATGAATTCAGAGTTTTCTCTTACAACAACCGGATTGTATCCGAATTGACCTCCGATAATTTCAGCAAAATCTTCCTTTGATTCAGTTTCACCATGAACCAGGAATACCTGTTTAGGTTTCTGTACAAATCCCCCCAGCCAATCTAAAAGTCCTTTCTGGTCTGCGTGTCCCGAAAAGCCTTCCAGATTATGAATCTGGGCACCTACCACTACGGTTTCTCCAAACAGCTTGATTTCGGTGGCACCATTTATAAGCAGTCTGCCCAAAGTGCCTTCAGCCTGATAACCTACAAAAACAATACTGTTTCTGCTGTCCCAAAGATTATGCTTCAAGTGATGACGAATACGTCCCGCTTCGCACATACCGCTGGCAGAAATGATTATCTTAGGGTTTTTATCCATATTCAGCATCTGGGAATCTGCAGTATTTCTTGTAAATTTTAAATTTTTAAAATCAAGCGGATGATCACCCTTAAGTATATAAGCTCTTGTTTCTTCATCGAACACCTGCGCATTCTTCTTAAAAACTTCTGTAGCCGTTGTAGCCATAGGGCTGTCAATGTAAACATTAACATTTTCCAATTGAGCTTGGTATTCAGGATGTTCTTCGTAGAATTTATTGAACTGATAAATCAGTTCTTGAGTTCTGCCTACAGCAAAGGAAGGAATTATAACACTTCCGCCACGTTTAACAGTATCAAGAGTAATATGAATCAATTCATCAATACTTGTAGAATTAGCCGGATGCAGTCTGTTGCCATATGTAGTTTCCATAATGACATAGTCTGCCTTCTTAATCTTTACAGGGTTTCTCAGGATAGGTCTGTCCATCACACCTAAATCGCCTGAAAAGACAATTTTAGAAGTGCTTTCCCCTTCTGTAACCCAAAGTTCAGTAATGGCAGAGCCTAAAATATGCCCTGCATCATTAAATACAATTTTAACTTCAGGATTTATTTCAATGAGCTGGTCATAAAGAACCGGCTTAACAAGTTTTAAAGCTGCTTCTGCGTCCTTACTTGTATATAATGGTTCAACCGCAGGTTTACCGGCTCTCAAATTCTTTCTCGACTGCATTTCTGCGTCTTTTTCATGGATAAAAGCACTGTCTTTGAGCATTACTTCAAGCAAATCAGCCGTAGCATCTGTACAGTAAATCTGTCCTTTAAATCCCCTCTTCACCAACAAAGGCAATCTGCCGCAGTGGTCAATGTGAGCGTGACTCAAAAGCACAAATTCAACATTTTCAGGTTCAAAAGGAAACGGCTCATAATTCAATTCTTCCATTGCCTTTCCGCCTTGGAACTGGCCGCAATCCAATAAAAACTGGTGCTTGTCAGTAGTAATTAAGTGACAAGACCCTGTAACTCCTATAGAAGCTCCGCAAAATTTAATTTTCATTTTGTGTCCCCCTTTATTATTATCTGTAGTTCCACAATTCTCTGTCGGCTGTTGATACAGCAGTTGCACCTGCTTCGATGGCCGTATCCACATCTTCTTTAAACTCAATCAAACCGCCCGCCAGTATCTCCATAGATACTTTTTCAGCAAACTCTTTGATCTTTTTTTCAACTACGCCGGGCATAATTTCAACCACGTCAGGCTTGGCAATTCTGATGGATTCTACTGCAGTATCCACAGAGTGTGAGTCAACGATAAAGAATCGTTGAACTGTAATCAAGCCCAAATCTTTCGCAGGTCTTATCATATTGGTCTTTGTTGTTAAAATTCCATCTACCCCTATACTTTTCAAATATGCCATCCCTGCGCGGTCTTTACCGATTCCTTCCACAAAATCCATATGGATAAAAATAATTTTCCCCGCATCATGAGCCTTATCAATGTAAGTCTTCATTGTCATAATGTTGGAATAAAGCAAAAAAATTACATCCACAGCAGATTTCAGCGAATATTCAAAGTCTTCTTTTGTTCGCACTGCTGCACATACTTTTCGCTTGCTAAATACAGACATTTCTCCTCATCTCCAGTCTATCGTAAATTAAAAGTTCTGGCACAAACTAAATCAGCACCTGTGCCTTCTATATTTTTTATTATAATATCTCCAAGTTTAATTGGCAACTCTAAGGTTTTTTCATTAACTGCTCTCATACAGTCAAATAGTTTATCATACGGAACGGGTCTGTCGGTTTTAACCGGTACCATCTGACCGTTTGAAGCACACATAATAGTTGTCAAAGTTCTTTCCGGTGCGGTTACTTCCTTAATTGCGTATTTTTCCCCTCTCGGACAAGTATTTCCTTGTACATCGTAAGTTCCATCACCAAGCATGTTTACAGTTATACTGCATCCTCTTGGACATACAGTGCAAATAACTGTTTTTCTGTCACCTTGAATTAAATGTTTAACTCCCTTTTTTTCAGGGATGTGTTTCTTCCCTTGGTTTATATTATCTTGCACAAAAGGTCTGCCCATAGCAAAAAGTGCTGCGTTTCTGCCCGCCATTTCACCTTCTTCCGAAACAAAATCCACTAATTCATGTACTTTTACCACATTGCCGCAAGCAAAAATCCCATCTACTGTTGTCTGTTTGTTTTCATCAACGACAGGACCTTTTGTTTTCAAAGAAATCTCCGCTCCCGCTTCCTTTGTCAACTCATTTTCGGGAATCAGGCCAACAGACAGCATCAGCGTGTCACACTCTATATATTCCTCAGTTCCTGCAATAGGCTGCAGGTTATCATCCACCGCTGAAACAGTTACTCCACATACTCTGTCGCGTCCATGGATTTTCGTTACTGTATGATGCAATTTTAACGGTATATCAAAATCGTTGAGGCACTGCACAATATTTCTTGTAAGTCCTCCCGAATCCTCCATTATTTCACATACAGCTTTGATATGGGCACCTTCCAAAGTCATTCTGCGAGCCATAATGAGACCTATATCTCCTGACCCCAGAATCACCACTTCTTTGCCCGGCATATAGCCTTTAATATTGACAAATTTCTGAGCTGTTCCTGCAGTAATAACGCCTGCAGGTCTGTCGCCGGGAACATTCAGCGCACCTCTTGTTCTTTCTCTGCAACCCATTGCAAGAACCACCGCACCGGCTTTAATTTGAACGAATCCATTTTCGCTTACACATGTAACAATTCTATCATCACTTAAAGATGTTACAGCAGTATTTACAAGCACCTCTATATTAAAATCTTCAACCATTTTTTCATATTTTTCACCGTATTCGGGACCTGTCAATTCCTGTCCGAATCTGTGCAGTCCGAAGCCGTTATGAATACACTGTTTAAGAATACCTCCGAGGCTGTCATCTCTTTCAATGATAATAACGTCTTCTGCACCCGTTTCCTTTGCGGCAACGGCTGCACTCATTCCTGCAGGACCTCCGCCGATAACGACAACATCCGCTGTTCTCATTATTTTTTGCCTCCTTTCACTCGTCCAAACAGTATATTCGATCCACTGCCTTTTTTATTTACTTCATTTGGTGAAACACCCAGTTCTCTTGCCAAAATTTCCACGACAGGAGGCAGGCAGAAGCCTCCCTGACATCTTCCCATACCGCTTCTTGTCCTTCTCTTTATACCATCTACGTCTACCGCCCCTGGCTGTCTGTGTATTGCTTCCACAATTTCGCCTTCTGTTACCTCTTCACAGCGACAAACAATTCTGCCATAAGCAGGATTCTCTATGATTAATTTTGACTTTTCTTCTTGTGTATATTCTCTAAATCTCTTTTTAGGCACACGACAAGGGTTGTAGTTTGCTTTTTTTCGCGCGGATAATCCATCGTTAATAAGCATTTCTTCGACCATCACACCTATTGCCGGCGCGGAAGAAAGTCCCGGTGACTCAATTCCTGCCACATTGACAAAACCCTTTTGCGGCATATTGATTATGAAGTCACCTTTGTTTCCATGGGCCCTTAAACCGGTAAATTGTGTTATGACCTTATCCAATGGAACATCGTCAAAGAACTCTGCCTCTTTAGACTTGACAAAACTCAGTCCGCTATCTGTTACGCTCAAGTCCTCTTTATCTTCTCTATCAATAGAAGTAGGTCCCAATAATATATTTCCATCTACCGTTTTTGTCGCAAGAACTCCCTTTCCCATTTTTGTAGGAACCCTGAATATTGTCATATCGGTCAGATATGATGCTTCTTTATCGAGTAACAGATATTCTCCGGCTCTTGGAGTTATAAAGAAAGAATTATCACCAATCATCGCTGCAATTTTATCACTGTAAAGACCGGCGCAATTAATAACATATTCTGATACTATCTTGCGGCCATCGGCCGATTCAATGTAATATAACCCGTCTCTGTTTTCTATAGAGTCAACCTCAAAGTTCAGAAGCAGTTCCGCCCCGTTATCCATTGCATTGCCGATAGCTTCAATGGTTAATTCGTAGGGGCATACTACTCCGCTTGAGGGCACATATAAAGCCGTTTTTACCCTCTCTGACAAATGTTTTTCCTTTTTTTGAACATCTTCCCCATTTAGTATTTCAAGTCCAATGCAGCCGTTTTTGATGCCTCGCTCATACAACTCATTAATTCCATCAGCTTCTTCGTCATTGAAAGCTACCACCATCGCTCCATTACGTCTGAAGTGAACATCCAGTTCTCTGCACGTCTGCTCCATCAGTTTGTTTCCTTCTATATTCAGTTTAGCCTTCAATGTGCCCGGAAGCGGATCGTAGCCTCCGTGGACTATTCCACTGTTGGCTTTTGACTGACCCATGGCTACATCCTGCTCTTTTTCAAGAATTACAATATTCATATCATATGCGGAAAGCCTTCTTGCCACCATTGCTCCAATGACGCCTCCGCCTATTATCGCTGCCTTATACATCCGGTCGACCTCCTTAATCTTATAAAAAGACGCGCAGGAACAAGAGGTTTCCCTCCATTCAAACGCGTCTCAATCTCCTCTGCTTCGTATTATTAATTCTTGTCAATTATTTGTTACCGTGAAAATCAGATCCTTCTGTAACGTGCATATGCAGTTTGCCTGAAACGTTTACAAAGAACCACTCATCTTCAGGAGTATGTGTAGGATAAATACATTCTATCCCCTTAACGCCCATTTTTTTCAAAGTGCGTGCCAGTTCTTCGAAGGATTTTTTAAATTCAGTACTTCCCGGCTCTCCTATACCTTTGATTTTGCGTGGATGAGCTAAAACAGCAAGCCCACCTGCACCTTTAATCAAATCAATAGCTTCCTGAGTTGAAATACGCTTATTGTCTATAGCTTTTATTTCTGCACTTTCAAGGAACTTTCCATCCTCATAAGCCTCTGCTTCTTCATTGATGTAACCTTTTGCAACAAGAGCCCTTGCAAAATGCGGTTTTCCCACATATCTCTGTCCGGGCACTGTTATCAAATCGTCCTCATCAATATCGATACCCATATCATTGAGAGCAGCAAGAATTTTTTCATTTCTCTCACTTCTGTTTTTAGCCATTTCTCTCAATTTAGACTTTAGTTCTTTATTGCTGCGATCAAAATAGTACCCCAGAATATGCAGTTCCAGGTCATCAAGCATAGTTACAAATTCGATGCCGGGTATAACTCTGAGATTTTTATCCTTTCCCAAGAGTTCTGCCTCCATAATTCCATCAATAACTTCATGATCGGTGATTGAGATTATGTCATATTCATCTCTTGCATACTTGTCTACAAGCTGTGCAGGGCTCATAGTTCCGTCTGAAAACCAAGAATGCATATGTAAATCCTGTTTAAAACTCATCTATATCATCAGCAGGTCAGAAGCAAGTTCTTCCCCGATTTCCTTTCCTTTAAAATATGAAACGAGGGCAATGGCGAATTTCATCGCTGTTCCCGGTCCTTGGGAAGTGATAATGTTCATATCTCTCACAACAGGGAACGGAATTGGTTCTGCACCATTTAGTTCATCTTCCATTCCGGGATAAATTGTGGCTTTTCTTCCGGCAAGAATACCGAGGCTTCCGAATACTAAAGGTGCCGCACAGATAGCTGCAAGCCCTTTTCCTTCTTCAGCAAATGCAGAAATCTTATTGCAAAGGCCCTTATGGTCACGAAGATTTGTTGCTCCGGGAAGTCCACCCGGCAGCACTATCATATCGCACTTATCATAATCTATTTCCTCAAAAAGATAATCCGCTTCAATTTTTATGCCATGAGCGCCCTTTACCATCTTTTTTCCTGTAACGGAAACGGAATATACAGGCAAATCGACTCTGCGCAAAATGTCTACAACTGTCAGTGCTTCAACTTCTTCAAAGCCTTCTGCTAAATGTACCAATATCATAACTTTCTCCTCTTTAATAGAAAATTCTAGGTGGTCTGGTTACAAAGTGTATAAAATATGCCACCGCTAAAAATGCAACTAAACAATATAACAACGTAAAAATACCAAACATAGGTATAAATTCTCCTCCGAGAAGAATCTTCAAATTGGAATCTTCCGCAAGAGGCTGAAAATCAAGAAGCATTTTCAATATATCGTTTCCTTTTCCCACAAAGAAGATAAAACCTTCTCCTGCAATTAATACAGTAGTAAGTATTGAAATTACCTTCAATCGTTTTCTTAGAACAAGTTTAAAATTGTTTTTCAAAAAGTAAACGATTATTGCAACAGAAATTATAAAACTTAAAATGCATACAATTAAACTGATGTCCAGTGCAAACTTTATATTAAGCATATTCTGACTGTCAATTTCGTCAAAGATACCTTCCATATCATATCCTGTATCTTCATAAATCTGGAATTCATCAGGACGCCAGGAATTCATACAATCAGCAATCGCATTTGACATCTCTGTATTTGTAAAATTTGTAATAACATGGTTTACCACTCTGTTTTCATTGAAATGAAACAGATATGTTCCGGATGTTCTGGCAGCTATATTCTGTCCGAAAGTGATGATAAACAGGGATACTGTCAGTACTATTATAAAGGAGCAAAAGTAATTAAATTTACGCACCTTGGTTCCTCCTAGTCATATTTCTTCAATATTATATCATACACTATTTCTATCTAAAATACAACTTCCATACAATAAAAATGCTGCAGATTTCTGCAGCATTTTAAATAGAATCAATTATTTTAAGATTGTGCAAACTGCATCAGGTCCGCAACCAGCTGCGTTACCTTCGTCAGTGTCTAAATGTACTTCTCTTTCGTGTTTGGAACCAGCTCTTACCAGAACATTGTCGAATACTAAGCCTCTAGGTCCTTCAATCTTGATGCTTACAATTTCGCCGTCCTTAACACCTGCTTCAGCAGCCTGTTCATCGTTTAAGTGAACGTGTCTCATTGCTACCATTACACCGTGATCCAGTTCAACAGTTCCACAAGGTCCAACGATTGTGCAGCCAGGAGTTCCTTCTAATTTGCCGGATTCTCTTACAGGAGCCTTAACACCGATTGTTCTTGCATCTGTCATAGCAAGTTCAACCTGAGTTTCAGGTCTTGCAGGTCCTAATACTCTAACACCCTTTAAAGTTCCCTTAGGTCCAACGATGTCAACTTTTTCTTCGCAAGCGAACTGACCTGGCTGAACTAAGTCCTTAGTTGGAGTAAGTTCATGTCCTGCACCGAATAATGCTTCGATGTGTTCTGCACATAAATGAAGATGTTTGTTTGATAATCCGATTTTTACTTCGTAAGCCATTTTATGTATCTCCTTTTATATTTTAAAAAAATATTAATTAACTTATAGATATTATACCCCAAATTAACCTTCAATGTAACCTACATAAGGTAAATTTCTGTATTTTTGAGCAAAATCAAGACCAAATCCTACTACAAAAAGGTTTTCAATTTCAAAACCTACATAGTCACCTTTGATGTCTGCTTCTCTTCTTGAAGGCTTGTCCAAAAGAGTGCAAATCTTGATGCTCTTAGGGTTTCTGTCCTGAAGATATTCTTTTAAAAGTTTTAAAGTATTGCCTGTATCAATGATATCTTCAACAATGATAACATTCTTGTTGTAAATTTCACCTTCCAGGTCTTTTTTGATTTTTACCACGCCGGAGCTTGTTTGGCTGGAACCATAGCTGGACGCCTGGATAAAATCAATTTCAGCATCACAGTTGATATGCTTCATCAGTTCTGACATCCACATAATTGCACCTCTTAATGTGCAAATCAGATATACAGGTTCTCCTTCGTAATCTTTTACAATCTGTGCTCCGATTTCTGCCGCTTTTGCTTCAACGTCTTCTCTTGGAATTAAAACCTTGATATTTTCTTTAGTGTTCATCATCCTTGTCCTCCTGATCAACCGTAAATTCCACGCCTTCAATTATATCCTTTTTAGAATAGTTTCCCGAAAAATCCTGTTCCTTTTCTCCTACCCAATAGGTATCCAAAGTATCTTTAAGAGTCCACAGAATCCATATCCATAAGACTAAATCGTCTAAAAAGCCGAAAGGGAACAATACCGGCGGTATCAAGTCTACAGGCAGGAACAAATAAATTATGCCGAGAATAACTAATATTTTTTTACGCTTTGGCACGGTTTTGTCTGCCATCATCGAACTTATAGCTTTAATTCTGCCGGCCAAGACTCTAAAACTTATAAACTGCATTATTCCTCCAGAAGTTTCTCCATTTCGTCCAGCAACTTGTCGTGTCCTGAACGCTTTAGTGCTGATACAGGTATAATAATATCTTCAGGTCCCAGCTGCAATGTTTTCTTAATTACAGCAAGGTTTTTTTGCATTTCATTGCGTGATACTTTGTCAGCCTTGGTGGCAACCACAAGGCCATCAAATCCGTAATGGCGAAGATATTCGTACATTTGAACATCCTGTGCTGAAGGTGCATGTCTTATATCCACAAGCTGAATCACCTTCTTCAGCCCCTGACGTTTCTGGAAATATTCTTCCATCATAGGTCCCCAATCTTTTGTCATTCCCTTGGAAACCTTTGCATAACCATAGCCCGGTAAATCGACAATTCTAAAAGCCTTGTTGACTTTATAGAAATTGATGGTTCTTGTCTTGCCGGGACTTCCGGACACACGAGCCAAACTCTTTCTGTTAGTCAAAAGGTTCAATAAAGAGGATTTACCTACGTTAGATCTGCCTGCAAAGGCTATTTCCGGCATCGTATCCTCCGGATACTGACTTGCTTTTACAGCTACGGTTTCAAGTTCTGCTTCTTTAATTATCATACTACAAACCTTACTTTTCTTCCAGTGCATATTTAAGTGCATCCTGAGCTTTTTCAAGAAGCACAAAATCAAGCTGTTTTCTCACAGATTGAGGAATATCGTCTATATCGCGTTTATTCTCTGCAGGAAGAAGAATTCTCTTGATACCTGCTCTGTGAGCTGCTAAAACTTTTTCCTTTATTCCGCCTACAGGAAGAACTTTTCCTCTAAGCGTTATTTCACCGGTCATAGCCACGTCTTTCTTGACAGCTCTGCCTGTCAATGTGGAAATTACCGATGTGAACATAGTTACGCCGGCTGAAGGACCGTCTTTTGGTACTGCGCCTTCCGGAACATGAACATGAAGATCATATTTCTTGTGAAAATCTTCTTCGATGCCATACTCTTCAGCGATGGAACGAATATATGTGATTGCAGTCTTTGCTGATTCCTGCATCACATCTCCAAGTTGCCCTGTAAGCTGAATCTGTCCCGTTCCCGGAACAAGAGCAGTTTCAATAAAGAGGGTATCCCCTCCCACCTGTGTCCATGCCATACCGGTTGTAACACCGACTTCGCTTTGTCCTTCTACCACATCGTATCTATATCTGCGTTTACCCAGATAACTTTCTAACGATGCAGGAGTGATTCTGTGAGAATCTCCTTTTTTGCTCACAATCTTTCTTGCCACCTTGCGGCAAAGGCTTCCGATTTCTCTTTCCAGATTACGAACGCCGGATTCTCTTGTATAGAAATTGATTAAATCTCTGACAGCCTTTTCGCTGATTGAGAAATTCTTTTTCTTCAGACCGTGAGCTTTCATCTGTTTAGGTACCAGATACTGCTCAGCGATTTTAACTTTTTCTTCTTCAGTGTAACCTGAAACCTCAATGACTTCCATTCTGTCAAGAAGAGGTCTTGGTATTGTGTCTGTGCTGTTGGCTGTTGTGATGAACATAACCTTAGAAAGGTCAAAAGGAATTTCCAGGAAGTGATCTGTGAATTCCTTGTTTTGTTCAGGATCTAAAACTTCCAGCAGCGCTGATGCAGGGTCCCCCTTAAAGTCAGCGCCTATTTTATCTACTTCGTCAAAGAGAAATACAGGATTATTCGCCCCGGCATCCTTGATGGCACTGATGATTCTTCCCGGAATTGCTCCGATATATGTTCTTCTGTGACCTCTGATTTCTGCTTCATCACGCACACCGCCAAGAGACATTCTTACAAATTCTCTTCCTGTAGCACGTGCAATTGACTTGGCAATAGATGTTTTACCTACTCCCGGAGGGCCCACAAGGCAAATGATAGGACCTTTTATAGCCTTTGAGAGATGAATTACTGCCAGATATTCGAGGATTCTTTCCTTTACCTTACCGAGGCCGTAGTGGTCTTCATCTAAAATCTTTTCTGCTTTTTTCAAATCAGAATTTGTCTTGGAAGTATTGTTCCAAGGCAACGCTAATATAGTTTCAACATAGTTTCTGATAACACCGCTGTCAGCAGATGAAGGCATCATCTTTGTAAACTTGTTTATTTCCTTTTTAACTTTTTCTGAAATCTTTTCATCAAGCTTGAGAGCATCAAGCTTTTCAAGCCAAACTGCAGCTTCGCTTGCCGCATCCTCGCCTGAACCCAGTTCCTGCTGAATAGCTTTAAGCTGTTCACGAAGGATGTATTCTTTTTGATTCTGCTTAACGCTGGCTTGGACCTTCTCACTTATTTCTTTCTCAAGAATAAGAATCTGGTTTTCCTTATAAATCAATTCGTTAATCAAATTGAGTCTTTCCTTAACATCAAAAGCTTCGATAATCTTCTGCTTGTCTTCAATATCAAGGTCCAGTTGTACTGCTACAGTATCAGCAAAAAGTTCTGCACTTTTGAATGCGATGCTCATATCATAGGCATCTGTTTTTGCCTGAGGATTAAGTTCAAGATATTCATCAAATGAGTTCCATACTGCTCTCATAAGCGCCTGAGTTTCAACTTCTTCAGTATCTGCATCATCCTTTGGAATTTCCAGAACAGACACTTCAATGTATGGTTCTTCATTTGTAACTTCATCGATGCTGGCTCTATACAAGCCTTCTACAAGAACCCTTACAGTATCCCCCTGTATTTTGAGCATCTGCTTAACTTTAACTACTGTACCTATTTTATAGTAATCATCCTCTGTCGGAATCAGGATATTCTCATCTTTTTGGGAGGAGACAAATAGGATTTTATCTTTTTTCATACAAGCTTCAAGAGCTTTGATAGATTTTTCTCTGCCCACATCAAAGTGGCTTACAGTATGCGGAAAAACAGTAATGCCTCTCAGCGGAATGCATGGCAATACTTTTAATTCGTCCATTGACTGCATAATCGTTCCCCCTTTCTTTTATTTAGAAAACAGGGCGACTTTAAAGCCGCCCGTATGTCCGTATTATGAAGCGGTAGCTTCACACTCTTTTGTTTCTTCTCCGTTAGCAAGAATCAACTTAGGAGTTGATTTCTTCTCAACGGTTTCTTTTGAAATGATGCATTTCTTTACATCTTCTCTTGAAGGAATGTCGTACATAATGTCCGTCATAATTCCTTCCATAATGCTGCGCAACCCTCTTGCCCCTGTCTTTCTGGCAATGGCTTGTTTTGCAACAGCCTTGATAGCTTCTTCGTCCATTTCAAGTTCTACATCATCCATGGCAAGAAGTTTTTTATACTGTTTTAAAAGGGCATTCTTCGGTTCTGTAATGATTTTTATAAGTGCTTCTTCAGATAGTTCTTCCAAAGTCACCATTACAGGCAATCTGCCGATAAATTCAGGAATAAGGCCGAATTTGAGCAGATCTTCCGGTTGAACAAGACTTAAAAGTTTCTCTGTATCAGCCTTCTGTGACTTAATATCAGAACCGAATCCAATAACCTTTTCACCCATTCGACGCTGAATAATTTTATCCAGACCATCAAACGCACCTCCGCAGATGAACAATACATTTGTAGTATCAAATTGTATAAATTCCTGATGCGGATGCTTACGACCGCCCTGAGGCGGTACGTTTGCAACAGTGCCTTCCAAGATTTTCAGAAGCGCCTGCTGCACACCTTCTCCACTCACATCTCGTGTGATTGAAGGATTTTCGGATTTCTTTGAAATCTTGTCGATTTCGTCTACATAGATGATACCCTTCTGCGCCTTTTCCACATCGTAGTCAGCAGCCTGCAGGAGTTTCAGCAGAATATTTTCCACGTCTTCCCCAACATAACCGGCTTCTGTCAACGCTGTAGCATCAGCAATAGCAAAAGGGACATCGAGAATTTTTGCCAGTGTCTGGGCAAGAAGAGTCTTACCCGAACCTGTAGGCCCTATCATAACGATGTTGCTCTTTTGAATTTCAACACCATCATCGTCTGCCTTGGCATTATTAATTCTCTTATAGTGATTATAGACAGCTACTGCAAGTGCCTTCTTCGCCTTGTCCTGTTCTATTACATATTCCGAAAGAATTTCTGTGATTTCCTTCGGTTTAGGCAGCTTATAGGTTGTCTGCCCTCCGGAAACCTTTTCTTCATCCAGGTTTTCATCAAGAATATCCATACAGATGTGAATACATTCATCACAAATGTACACATTAGGACCGGCTACCAGGCGAGACACCTGACTCTGCGGCTTACCGCAGAATGAACACTTGAGCTGTTTATTTTCATCATATTTGCTCATAGTTTATGTGTTTCCCCCTATTATCTGGATGTGATAACTCTGTCAATGAGGCCGTAAGCACACGCTTCTTCTGCACTCATAAAGTTATCTCTATCCGTGTCTTTTTCCAACTGAGCAATATCCTTGCCGGAGTTTGCAGCCAGGATTCTGTTCAGTTTTTCTCTCGTCTTAAGAATGTGTTCAGCATGAATCTTAATATCTTCAGCCTGACCTCTTGTACCTCCAAGCGGCTGATGAATCATAATTTCTGCATTCGGCAGAGCCATTCTCTTACCCTTTGCCCCTGAAGACAGAAGGAAAGCCCCCATGCTGGCTGCCATACCTATACAGATTGTGGACACATCAGGCTTAATGTACTGCATAGTATCATAGATAGCCATACCTGCAGATACGCTGCCGCCCGGACTGTTGATATAAAGGCAGATGTCCTTATCAGGGTCTTCTGCTTCTAAAAACAGCAGCTGCGCAACAACGATACTTGCCACATGGTCATTAATTTCTTCGCCGAGGAAAATTATTCTGTCCTTTAACAATCTTGAGTAAATATCATAAGAACGTTCTCCTCTTGCAGTCTGTTCAATTACATATGGTACTAATGGCATCTTTATACCCCTTTCTTGAGTGTTTTTGTTATAATCAGTAACTATTTGATTACAGCATTGTCATAGATGAACTTGATAGCCTTCTTAACCTTTAAGTCTTTAGCTAAGAATGACAGGTTTTCAACGCCGATCATCTTCTTGATTTCTTCAGCAGTTGTCTGGTACTGAATAGCCATAACCTTCAGTTCTTCTTCCATTTCTTCGTCGGAAACTTCCAGCTTTTCAGCTTCGCCGATTCCAACTAAGATCATTCTTGTCTTAACCTGTCTTTCAGCATCCGGCTTTAATTCTTCTCTGAATGCAGCCATATCCTTCTTAGTGAATTCTAAGTACTGTGCAAGAGTCAGACCCTGGTATCTCAGCTGCTGATCCAGTTCCTGAGTCATTCTGTTCATTTCATCTTCAACCATAACAGCAGGTACTTCGATTTCGTTTGCTTCAACAACCTTCATTAAAGCTGCGTCCTGCATCTGGTTTTCAGCGGATGCCTGTGCATACTTTTCTAGTCTTTCTCTTACGGACTGTTTTAATTCATCTAAAGTATCAAATTCGCTTACGTCTTTTGCAAATTCATCATCCAGTTCAGGTAACTGTTCTTCCTTAACTTCGTGTACTGTGCACTTGAATACAGCTTCCTTACCTGCTAAATCTTCAGCGTGGTATTCTGTAGGGAATGTTACGTTAACATCCTTCTTTTCGCCTGGCTTAACGCCTACTAACTGTTCTTCAAATCCAGGGATGAACATTCCGGAACCGATTTTTAATTCCTGCTTGAATGCTGTGCCGCCTTCAAACTGAGTTTCTCCAACGAAACCTTCGTAGTCTAATACTACAGTATCGCCTTCCTTAACTTCTCTTTCAACGCTTACAACTCTTGCGTTTCTCTTCTGCATGGATTCGATATCTCTGTCGATATCTTCTTCCTTAACTTCCTGTTCAACCTTTTCGATTTCTACGCCCTTGTAGTCCTTAACTTCTACAACAGGGTAAACAGCAACTGTGATAGTTACAGTGAAGCCTTCGCCCTTCTTAATCTGGCTGAATTCTGCAGCAGGGCTGTCGATAACTTCTAAATCTAATTCTGTTAAAGCTTTGATATAGTGTTCATTAAACAGTTCATCGATAGCGTCTTCAAAGAAAATGCCTTCGCCGAATTTCTTTTCGATAATGCTTCTAGGAGCCTTGCCTTTTCTGAATCCGTCTACTACAAACTTATCTTTGTTTGCCTGGTAAACTTTAATCTGAGCGCTTTCGAATTCTTCTGCTGTGAATTCCATTGTAAATTTAACATTGTTGTTTTCTCTTGAAATTAATGTTGCTTTCATTTTTTAAATCTTCCTCCTAAATACCGTCTAAATACGGACAATTGCATTATATTATACCCCTAAGAGGGTAAAAAGTAAACATTTTCAGGCGATTTTCTTCAGATTTCTTTCCCTTTTTAGTCTGAAATAAAACAAAAAGGCACTAAAAAGTGCCTTTAACTCTCTGAAAGTCCGAGCAAATCAAGCCCAACTCTGAATTTGCTCTTTACTCCCGCTTCTAAATTGTATTTTGCTGCTAATTCTTCGCCCAACGCAATCATATCTTGCTCATCTCCGGAATACAGTTCCACTTCTAATTCTGAAATAGGTGCACTGCCGAAATCAGTTGTAATTTCACCTACATCAAGGGATATAACGCTTATCGACCTGCCTGTATCTACCATAATCTGTTTTCTTATACAGTTAGTGCTCATCAAACCTATTAAGGATTTATGTGCCGATAAAGCTTTGAGCTTGTCGTACATTTCACTGCCCTTGAAAATTTCCACATCGGGATCTTTTATATATTTTTCATCAACTACGACATTCAGTTCGCCTCTCGCATGAAGGGCGCCTTCATTTCCGCCTCCCCACTTGAGTGTAGCTACAGGTCTGCCATTTTCCATCCTGATTCTGAAAGCAATTTTTTCTTTGAGGAAGTCCAATTCTTCTGTATCCAGATACAAAGCTTTCATTTCGATTTCTTCATAAGAATCCTTCTGCATCATTGCCTCAAGATGTTTGTCACTGAGAATCTTATCTCTGACAAATTCATCTTTAACCAGGTATTTCAATTCTATTTCCATATCTTTCTCCACTATTTTTATCATTAGTTTTATAATTATTACCACATTTTAGGTAATAAGTCAAATTTAATAGGTATTTTTTGAATTTGCCAGTGTTTTTCCCACTTCTAATGCACCTTTTGCAAATATTTTTTTCGAATAAGCAGTATGTGTGATCTCCAGAATTTCATCTTCCAAAGCAAAATATACCCTATGGGTTCCCGGCACAGTTCCCATTCTGATACTGCCAACACGAGACGCATCTTCGTCTAAAGTTTTACACATTGTTTTGGCGGTGCCGCTTGGAGCATCGATTTTTTTCTTATGATGAATCTCTTCTATATGGATTTCGGCTGCAGGAAGTATGTTTTTAATCTTCTTCAGCAGTTCGTTCATCGCCTCAATTCCCCGGGAAAAGTTGCTTTTTCGAACCAATGGACATATTTTTTCAAGCATTCTTATTAACTGTTCTTCTTCCGCAGTCTGTCCTGTAGTTCCCATAACCACATGGATTCCTCCGCCTTGTTTTAAGCAGTATTCATATATCCCCTTTATTGCTTTTGGGTGGCTGAAGTCAATTATCAAATCCGCCTTTTCTTCAGGCCAATTTCCATCAAGGGGTTCCACCATCTCGATCCTGTCAAAGGTTTTATCTTCACCGGCACACTCTCTTACCATTTGTCCCATAGCACCTGTTCCGACAATTATTAAGTACATAAAAAACTCCTTTCATATGGATATATGAAAAGAGTTTTTAAAAAATACATATTAAACTAATCCTTTTTCTTTGCGATTTCCATTATTTCAACGTACTTTCTCATAATATAATCATAACCTTTTGGATTATGAGGTAATTTGCAAGCGGAACAATCCTTTACACCACCATCAAGATACTTGAAATTGCCTCCGCATTTATCTCCTAATGCGTATAGCGGACAATAGCAAAACAGGCAATTGAATGTTTCCGGGTTTGCATTTTCATGGCAAGGGAAAAATTCACAATCCTTGTGCTGGAAAAATTTAAAGTTTTCGCTCATAACATTCTCCTCCAAAATAACATAAAAGCCCCGCTTTCGGCGAGGCTTCATTTTTTGATTATTCTTCTGTCATAATCTTGTCGAATTCTGCAACTACTTTTTCGAATTCTGCGTCGTCTTCGATGTCAACCAGTTCGAATTCGTCTTCGCCTACTTCTTTGTATCCATAGATGTATACATCATCTGTACCATCGTTTGGAATCAGCGCAATGTATTCCTTACCTTCGTAATCGAATACACCCATGATTTCACATTCAATTTCAGCGCCGTCATCAAATTCCAGTGTAATGAAATCAGCTTCTTCGATTTCTGGGTTGATTTTGTCTTGTGCCATTTTTAATTCCTCCATATATCCATAGATATTATTATCAAATTACTAACAAACTCATCATAACACAAAGTCGATATTATAATCAACTAAAATATTCCTTGATAGCAATAGCATTTCTTTCGGTAATTCCGGGAGCTTCCATAAGTTCCTCTACGGTAGCCGCTTTAATCGAATCAACTGAATTAAAATGTGACAGCAGCGCATTTCTTTTAACCGGACCAATGCCGTCTATATTATCAAGTACTGATCCAATCGTATTCTTATTATGCAGGTTTCTATGATATTCGATAGCAAAACGATGCACTTCCTCCTGCAGTCTTCCGCAATACTGAAACAGCATAGGATCTTCTGTCAAAACAAATTCATGCCCCTGCCCGTTGACCAATGCTCTCGTTCTGTGGCTGTCATCTTTGGCCATTCCCAGTACCGGAATACTGAATCCCATAGCTTTGATTACCTTTTCTGCAGACGTTACCTGTCCCTGGCCTCCATCCATCAGAATTAAATCAGGTAATGTACTGAAACCGGGGTCTCCTGCTTCTGCGCGCTTAAACCTACGATAAAGCATTTCCTGCAGCGCACCGTAATCATCCGGGCCTTCCACAGTTTTTATTTTAAAACGTCTGTAATCCTTCTTAACCGGTTTTAAATTGTTAAAAACAACCATTGCTCCGACTGTATCCACACCGTTAGTATTGGAAATATCGTAGGATTCAATACGATAGTTTTCTTTATTGACACCGAGAATAGTAAAGAATCTCGCTCTTATTGCATCTTCTTTTGCTTTTGCACTCTGTAGTTTTTCTTCCAGAGTCTTTGCCATTTCCTGCGTATCCTTCAATGCCAAATCAAGAAGAGCTTTTTTAGGACCGCGTTTAGGAACAAAAATCTGAATTTTACGCCCCTCTTCAAGACTTTTCAGATATTCTTCAATAAGATCTGCTTCATTAAGTTCTTTCGGTACAAGAATCTCCGGCGGAACCTGTGACCATTGGCTGTAGTATTGTTTGATAAACTGCCCGATCAAATCATTGTAGTCATCATCACCCTCAGTCTGCATAGGGAAAGTTTCTCTGCCGCTAAGTTTACCATCGCGAACAGGAAAGAGAATTACAGATTGTTGTTCCCCTTCACCAAGAGGAATCAGAATATCAAGGTCTTTGCCACTTGTCATAGTAACGCGCTGAATGTCCTTGAGAGCCTTTACTGCTGCTATCTGATCACGGAACTTAGCAGCCTCTTCAAAGTTCAAAGCATCCGATGCCTTTTCCATTTCAGCTGTCAGATAATCAAGGACCTTTTTTTGCTTGCCGCCCAGAAACTCCAGCACGCTTTCTATGCGTTCAGCATATTCATCTCTGTCTGCCAATCCGCAGCAAATACCCATACAATCTCCTATATGATAATTCAGGCATGCCCTATGGCCGGAAGGGAATTTTACTGCATTGCATCTCTTTAAACTAAAAATTTTATTTAACAGTTCAATAGTATTATTAACTGCACCGGCGTCACTATACGGACCGAAATATTTGTTTCCGTCCTTTTTTATTAGTCTTGTTTTTACCACACGCGGAAATTCTTCCTGTGTAGTAACCTTAATGTACGGATATGTTTTGTCATCACGCAGCAGAACATTGTATTTGGGAGAATACTTTTTAATCAAATTGCATTCCAAAATAAGGGCTTCCATTTCCGTCCCGCAGGTAATGTATTCAAATTCTGCAATATTTGCAACCATAGAACGAACTTTAGGACTATGGTTGGCAGAATTTTGAAAATACTGTCTTACCCTGTTACGAAGGGAAATGGCTTTCCCTACATATATTACTTGACCCAAGCGGTCTTTATGCATATAAACTCCCGGGCTGTCCGGGAGTTTTTTTAAGTTTTCTTTAATATCAAACATATCAGAACGTCCAGTCTCTTGCTTTTTTATCACGCTCGATTTCCATCTGTCTGCGAGCTGCTTCCTCCAATTTGGCCTTACGTATTTTTGCAGCTTTTCGTTTGTTGCTTACTCGCAGGCACATTATTGCAATGGTACCTCCAATAATAAGAATCAAAAATACTGCTATTAAAATTGTCTGAAAGTTGCTGATTCCGAATCGTGACAAAAACCACCCTTTTCCAATGTTCTTTTCAGCTATCAAATCAACTGTTTTTACTAAATCATCCGCTATATAGATTTCTACAACGCCTACCTTCTGGCCTTTTTGTATAGGTGCAACTAGGTTGTCAGAAAAAACTGTTTTGGTAGTTACCAGTGATGCAGACGCACCTTCCGGCATATTAATATACCCGTTTTTTTCTGCAATTGCCTTCACTTTGTTTTGGGCGCCTCCCTTAAGTTTTACTTTGCCGAAAGAATCACCCTTTTCAAACTCTGCATGTTTTGTTATAACTGCTTTTGCATAGTCCAAAACAGTTTTCATATCTTCGTATCTTTGTGCTACTGTGCTGCTTCCCATAACAATGCAATATACTTCCAGGCCGTCACAGTCAAGACCGATTGCAAGTGTATTTTTTCCGTCGCCGACAGTTCCTGTTTTTCCTCCAAAAACACCCTTGTATTTTTTAACTTTAATAGTTTTATCGCCTACTTTTTTGTCGATTCCGTTTAAAAAGAAATTATAGTTAGAGAGAGTTCTTGCTCCGTATTTGTTTGTTGCAGGAATGGTATACTCGGCTGTACCTGATATTTTTCTTATTGTCGGATTTTCTAGCGCTGCTTTTGCAATAAGAGCCATATCGTATGCAGTACTGTAATGATTTTTGTGCTGCCAGCCGCTTGGATTTACAAAATTGGAATTCTTACACCCAAGGCTTTTTGCCTTATCATTCATCATCACTGCAAACTTTTCAACGGAACCCGCCACCTCTATTGCCAGTGCATTTGCTGCATCATTGGCAGAGTGCAGCATCAGCCCGTAAAGAAGATTCTCAACGGTAATTACCTCTCCCGCAGTCAGATCTATGTTGGTTTCAGGCATATAAGCTCCGCTTGTTATAGTTACTTCCTTGTCCAGCTTCAGGTTTTCAACTACCAACAGACAAGTCAAAAGCTTAGTCATGCTGGCAGGTTCAAGTTTTGTATGAGAATTCTTTTCCCAAACAACCTGATCAGTATCACCGCAATAAATTATGGCAGATTTGCACGGCACATCCAATTCTGCTGCCGCACTGACAGAATCAAAAGGCATCGCAGTAAAGACCATCACAAATGTAATTGTCAGTATTAAGAGTTTTTTTAACTTATCCATTTTAATCAAGCACCTGTTTCCGTTACATCAAACAACTGGGAACATTCCCCATTGTAATGTCCCCAGTCACATTTTACATATTAACTATTTGTTTTCTTCTTCAAATTTCTTCATAAATTCGATTAAAGCATCAATGCCTTCCATTGGCATAGCATTGTAAATACTTGCGCGCATGCCTCCTATAGAACGATGGCCTGCCAGATTAACAAGACCCTCAGCTTTTGCTTCAGCTACGAATTTTTTGTCAAGATCAGCATCGCCCGTAACGAATACCACGTTCATCAGGGAACGGTCTTCCTTGGCAACAGGACATTTATAAAGGCTGCTGCTGTCAATATAATCATACATTTTTTCAGCCTTTGCTCTGTTACGCTGCTGCATTGCAGCAAGGCCGCCTGTTTCTTTAATATGTTTGAAAACTTCTCCTGCTACATAAAGTGAGAAACATGGAGGAGTATTGTACATGGAATCGTTTTCATCGTGAATCTTATAATCCAAATATGTAGGAACTTCTTTAGGTGCATAACCAATCAGGTCTTCACGAATGATTACGATGGTAACACCCGCAGGACCAACATTCTTCTGTGCTCCTGCCCAGATGATTCCAAACTTACTTACGTCAACAGGCTCTGAAAGAATGTTTGAAGACATATCCGCAACTAATGGAATATCTCCTGTTTCAGGAACGTAGTTGTAAGCAGTACCGTAAATTGTATTGTTTGTTGTGATGTAAACATAATCTGCATCAGGTCTTACATCTTCTTTGCCGAATTTAGGTACCCATGTAAATGTATCTTCTTCAGAAGAAGCAATAACTTTAATATCTCCGAACTTGCAAGCTTCTTTGTAAGCTTTCTTTGCCCAAGTGCCGGTGATACAATAATCCGCTTTCTTGCTGTTTCTCAGCAAATTCAGCGGAACCATAGAGAACTGCAGCGTTCCGCCGCCTTGAAGGAATAAAACCTTGTAGTTTTCAGGTATTTCCATCAGTTCTCTCAGATCAGCTTCAGCTTCTTCTGCGATTTTCTTAAAGCTAGCGGAACGGTGGCTCATTTCCATAACTGACTGACCGCTGCCTTGATAGTTCAGCAAATCTTCTTTTACCTTTTCTAGTACAGGCAGTGGTAACATTGATGGACCTGCAGAAAAGTTATAAACTCTGTCATACATAATCAGAACCTCCGTGATTTCTAAAAATTTGATAACATTATACCACTTTACCAGATTTCCGTAAAGTGATATACTATTAACATTAATTGAAAATTCCTACAATCGGAGGTATCACCATGTTCAAAATCGCTACACTTAACAAAATCTCAAAAAAAGGAATGGATCTTTTTGATGAAAAATATACGGTAACAGACGAAGTTTCTGAAGCCAACGGAATTCTTGTAAGAAGTCAGGATATGCACTCTATGGACTTGTCCGATAATCTTAAGGCTGTTGCCAGAGCCGGTGCCGGCGTTAACAATATTCCTTTGGACAAATGTGCAGAAAAAGGAATCGTCGTATTCAACACTCCGGGCGCTAATGCCAATGCAGTAAAAGAACTGGTAATTGCCGGATTATTCCTGGCAGCACGTAATATTCCTGCTGCTTTAACATGGGCTTCAGGTTTAACAGAAGACGTAAGTGCAAAGGTTGAAAAAGGTAAATCTCAATTTGCCGGCGGAGAAATTCTGGGTAAAACTCTAGGGGTTGTAGGGCTGGGTGCCATAGGCCGCAAAGTTGCCCTTTCTGCACAGGCCCTGGGTATGACTATCTGCGGGTATGACCCTTACTATGCAGGTGGCCTTGAAGAAGCTAATATCTTTGAATCTGTTGAAGAAATGATTCCAAACTGCGACTACATTACAATCCATGTACCTGCTACAAGCGGCACAACAGGTATGTTCAACAAAGATATCTTCGACAAGATGAAAGATGGAACCGTGCTTTTGAATTTCTCAAGAGACAAACTTGTTAAAGATGCTGATTTACTTGATGCTATAGAATCCGGTAAAGTAGCTTGCTATGTTACAGACTTCCCTAATGATAATCTCGTAGATAAAGACAAAGTTGTGCTTCTCCCTCACCTGGGAGCCTCCACTGAAGAAGCAGAGGACAACTGTGCAGCTATGGCAGCAAGCCAGATAATGGACTACCTTGAAAACGGTAACATTATTAACTCTGTAAACTTCCCTAAAGTTGATTTGGGTTCTGCATCAAACGGACGTGTAGGCATCTTCACTAAAGGAGTAGCTGACCCTGCAGCTCAGATTGCAGCAGCAGTTCCCGGTGTTGAACTTGCAGGCGGTGTACGCGGTGAGTTCGGCTATGTTTTGTTGGATACCCCAGAAGTACCTGAAAATTTAGGTGAAGGCATAATCAAAATCGTAAAATTCTAAAGTATAATTCAAAAGCCCTTACTCGTAATGAATAAGGGCTTTATTATTTCTGTTTTTTTAATACGATTTTACAATCTTAACTTTTTTAGGCGGTGTAATCATAAGCTCTACTGCTTCATGAAGATTTTTTATCTCAATTTCCTTAGCAGGTTCCTGATATTCACCATCCAATGACCAAGGAGTTTCTCCATCAGTAGTTATTTTAAACTCTTTTGCGTTGATAAATTCTATTTTATCTGTATTATAATCCTGAGCTGTCAGCATATGAACGATTTCTGTCAAGTCAAGAATATTTTTCGGTGATTTGACGAGCAGCATTTCAAATAAACCGTCACTCATATCCACATAATCAGGGTTAATAGTTAAAATACCTGCCAAAGATGTAGAATTGCTTATTGCACCGAAAATATAATCGTCTTCGTAGATTTTGCCGTCAGCTTCTATTTTCATATGGATAGGTCTGATGGAAGCAATACTTGACGCTCCTTCAAGCACGTAAGCCACATGACCTAAAGCATTTTTTATATTCTGTGGTGTGGAATAAGAGGTCTGCGTAAAAGCTCCGAATGAAGCTACATACGAAAACTTGCGATCATTAAAACTTCCCAAATCCAGAGCTTTAGGAGAACCTTTAACAATATTTCTTGCTGCAGCTAAAATCCCCGAAGGCAGCTTCAGGCTGTTGGCAAAGTCATTACAGCTTCCAGACGCAATATATCCCAAAGGTACCTTATGACCTCCTTCAAGTACGCCGGCTGCAACTTCATTAAACGTTCCATCTCCGCCGATTGCTGTAACCAAATCGAAATCCCCTGCATATTCGGCAGCATAGGCTATACCGTCTCCACTCTTTGTCGTAGTCATTACGGTAGAAATGTATCCTTCTTTTGTAAAAATATCTACGATGTCTGTAAGATACTTGTTTGCCTTCTTTTTACCTGAGCAAGGATTCATAATAATTAAGTTTCTTTTCATAGTTTTATCCCCTTTTTGTACCTTTCATACCCTATCATTTTACGCCTATTTCTTTTAATTTACAAGAAAAATCTCCATAAAAAGGATATAAGCCCGCAGACTGCCATTCCCATAATTGTCGGACCGACAAATGCAATTAAAGACCAGAACCAACTGCCCGATTCTTTTTTTATGCTTAAAAGAGTGGTCGCGCAAGGCCAATGCATTAACGTAAATATCATCATATTTATGGCAGTCAGCATCGTCCATCCGTTTGCCTCAAGAAGTTGCCCAAAGAAATTTAAATCGGTAATCTCTGACAAAGTCCCCTGGCTCATATATATCATCATAGCAATTGGCAATACAATTTCATTGGCCGGAATTCCTAAAATGAAAGAAACAATCAAAACGCCATCAAGCCCAATAGCTTTCCCAAAAGGGTCAAAAAAATCTGACATATAACTTATCACACTATTATTACCAATTGCAATATTTGCCAAAAGCCATATCAACACCCCACAAGGAGCGGCTACTGCAACGGCTCTGCCTAAAACAAAGATAGTCCGATCCAGTAATGATCTTACTATAACTTTAAGAAAATCCGGTTTTCTGTAAGGTGGTAATTCCAAGGTAAACGATGATGGTATGCCTTTAAGTAAAGTTACCGAAAGCAATTTTGTCAGTCCCAATGTACCTGCAATCCCTAAAACAATTACGGCTGTTAAGCAAAAAGCTCCAAGTGCGCTTGACTCTCCGGCAAAATAAATTGTAATTATGGAAATTAAAATCGGGAATCTTCCGTTGCAAGGCATAAGTGAATTTGTTACCATCGCCATCAGCCTTTCACGTTTAGAATCAATTATTCTGCAGCCGACTACTGCCGAAGCATTGCATCCAAGACCCATACACATAGTCAATGCCTGCTTACCGCATGCATCACAGCATCTGAAGCAGCGGTCCAGATTAAAGGCTACTCTCGGCAAGAATCCCCAGTCCTCAAGCAATGTAAATAGTGGAAAGAAAATTGCCATAGGCGGCAGCATTACCGAAATCACCCAGGCAAGAACTTTGTACATTCCATGAGCTATCATATCACAAATACAAATTGGCATGCCCAAGGCAAATAATCCATTCCACAGCGGATTTTCCACGGCAAACAATATATTTCCCAAAACTTCCGAAGGATGGTTGGCGCCTTTAATAGTAATCCAAAATATTGCCAGAAACATCAGGGCCATTACCGGGAAACCGACAAAAGGGTTCGTCAAAATCCGGTCTATCTTGGTGCTCAAATCTTCCTTTCTGTCACTTTGTTTAATCACTTGTGCCGCAATATTTTCAGCTTTCTGTGCAGTTACATACGGATTCCCCAGCAATTCAGGAACAAACCCATATGATTTAAAAACATTGCTGTTATCCTGCAGCTCCCGTGCGACTTCTTCAAGCTTCTTTCTCGACTCCTTCTTTCTGGAGGCACGAGTCGTAATAACTCTGATACCCAGAAGCTGAGACAACAGTTCTTCATCAATCGTAATTCCTGCTTTTTCAACTTGATCCATGAGATTAATACATAGGGCCACATCTTTGCGGTGTGTCAGAATCTGCAAAAGTAAAATCAAATTTCGTTCAAGACGTGTACCATCACAAACAACTATTACACCCTTGCACTCGGGATCACAAATCATATCTCTTGCCACTTCTTCTTCCTTGGATCCTACATTGAGCGAATAACATCCCGGGGCATCAATCAAGGTTATCAACCCATCTTCCGTTTTCCATACACCTTTTGCATTGACAACGGTTTTCCCTGCCCAGTTTCCTGTATGTTGATGCATTCCCGTCAGGTTATTGAAAATCGTACTTTTCCCCACATTGGGATTACCGGCAAGTACAATCCTGGTTTCATTCAAAGGTTACTCACCTCCACCATTATATTTCTTGCCTCTGCCTTCCTTACTGCCATAACTGCGCCTCTTATTCTATAGGCCTTTGGATCTCCTAATGGACTTTTGAGTACGCATTCCACCTGTGTTCCACTCACAAGTCCCAGATCAGAGAGGCGCTTTTCTTCCGTTTTTACTACCCGGGCCATCTGACCCACTTCCAATTTATCTAAACCTATCATAGGAACAGTCCTTTCTTTTTTGCTATTATTAAAATATGTTCTATACATCTTTCCTGTGAAAAAGGGCGCAAAAAAACAACCCTTCAAATCGAAGAGTTGCTTAATTCTAAATAATATTAAGTGGTTTGCGTCTCGCTTTTGCTTCCTCCGAAATAGGAATATTATTCGTCGGTCTTGTTGCCCACCACACGCGGTTAAAGGTAATTCCCAGACACATTACCCATGCCAGGAACCAGAACCAGAACATAAGAGCTACGATATTTGACAATGAGCCGTATAAAATGTCATAGTTTGCCGCACGCGAAGTATAAAGCGCATACACATAGGTCACTACCAAAAATCCAATGGCAGAAAAGATACTGCCGGGGATTACATCTTTAAAAGGAGTTTTGTGGGTCGGTAAAATGTAATAATTGTACGAAATCATCAAAAAGTACATTGCCCAGGCAAGCGGCCATCTTAAAACAAGCCATGCCTTTGTACTCAGTTCTTCACCCACAACCTGACCGAAAATCAAGTTAATTATCAGTTCTCCATATACGAATACAACCAGCGAAAAGGCTACTGTGAAAATAGTTATTATCACAGTCCTCATAGATTTTAATCTGTCACGTAAAAATCCCTGTCCAATAACTTCACCGTCTGTAAAAGTATAATTGGCTACTCTTGACAGTGAAAACTGTACTCTTGAAGCTGACCAGACTGCTACAATACCCAGAAACAAACTGTTAACACCTGAAGGAGAGTATTCAATCAAGGATAGCAACTGATCTGCTCCTTCCACTGATACGTTTACCTCTACCCAATCCCGCAATTCTTCCAATGACAAGGAAAACAGCCCTAAAAGTTGAGACAAAAGAATCAAAATAGGGATAATTGAAAGAAAAAGCGAAAAGGCAATCTGAGCTGCCACGCCTTGGTAATATGGTTCCTGAAACTGATGAATCATAAGCAGGAACATTTTTTTGACACGCTTACCGGCACGGATTGTAGTCGCTTTCATCTGGTAATTTACCTTTCTTTTAACAGTGCCTCTAACTTTTCCAGTGCTTTAGCTCTATGACTGATGGAATTCTTTTCTTCATCTGTCAATTGGGCATAAGATTTATCAAAACCATCCGGTACGAAAATTGGATCGTATCCAAATCCGTTTTCTCCAACCGGAACTTTTATTATTCTTCCAGGGCATTCGCCTCTTGCTACAAGAGTTTCTCCATCTGGGAAAATCATCGTTATAACAGAAACAAATTTAGCTTTTCTGTCTTTTTCCTCAACCCCTTCAAGCAGTTTTAGCAGTTTTTCATTATTCTTGTCATCATCACAAGGTTCACCTGCAAAACGTGCTGAGTATACGCCGGGAGCACCGCCCAGGTAATCAACCATTAGTCCGGAATCATCTGCAATGGTTGTTTTACCTAAGACTTTCATCATTTCCGATGCTTTTTTATATGAGTTGGCTTCAAAGGTATCTCCATCTTCTTCCACATCGAAATCAGGAATTCCTGCCTCGTTCTTTGGAATTACTTCCATACCGAACTTGCTCATTATTGCCTGAATTTCTTTAATCTTGTGTTTATTTGAAGATGCCGCAACTATTGTTTCCATAATTAAAGTTCTCCTGTAATTTCTTTTTGAATCTTGTGCAAATCACTGCAGCCTTTAGCTGCCAGTGCAAGAAGTTCAGCCAGTTCTTCAGGGCGGAAAGGTCTTTCTTCTCCTGTCCCCTGAATTTCGATATATTCACCTGCATCAGTCATTACAACATTCATATCAACCATTGCACGGGAATCTTCCTGATAACACAAGTCTAAAATTCTTTCATCTTCTACTATGCCTACGCTTATTGCAGAAACAAATCCCTTAACAGGAATTTCGTCAATCATCCCTTCGGATTTCATCCATTTCATAGCTTCTGCCATTGCAACAAAAGCACCTGTGATGGAAGCAGTTCGTGTACCTCCGTCTGCCTGAATAACATCGCAGTCAATCCAGATTGTACGCTCTCCTAATTTCTGCATATCTACTACAGAACGGAGTGCTCTGCCGATTAAACGCTGAATTTCAACGCTTCTGCCATCAGGCTTACCCTTGTCTCTCTTTTTGCGTGTACCAGTTGAGCCCGGAAGCATACCGTATTCTGCAGTAACCCAGCCTTGACCTGTACCAACCAGGTGTCTTGCAGTTGAATCTTCCACAGTTGCTGTGCAGATTACTTTAGTATTGCCCATTTCGATGAGCACAGAGCCCTGTGGACTCATAAGATAATTATTTGTAATTATAACAGAACGAATCTGATTATTTTCTCTACCGTCAAATCTCATATTTCTCTCCCTAGATATTTTTTCCTATAATATTTTATCATACCACGCATCCTTTTACAAAGTTTTTGTTTCGTGATATAATTAATCCATCTTATTATGTGGAGGTAAAATATGAAACTTGTAATCCTTGATGGTTTTGCAATCAATCCCGGAGACCTGTCATGGGACGATCTGGCGAAAATAGGAGATGTGACCGTCTATGACCAGACGCTTCCTCATCAAATCGCAGAAAGAATAGGTGATGCAGAGGCTATCTTTACAAATAAATGTATAATCAACGAAGAAATACTAGAACAATGCCCACAGCTTAAGTTCATTGGTGTTCTGGCTACCGGATATGACGTTATCAATTTAGATGACTGCAGAAAACGCGGTGTTGCCGTATGTAATGTTCCGGCATACTCCAGCGAAAGCGTTGCCCAGCACACATTTGCTCTTATTCTGGAACTCTGCAATAATGTGGCGCTTCACAACGAAGCAGTTCAACAAGAAAAATGGTGTGATTACCCTCACTATTCCATGGTGGTTAAACCTCTTTTCCAGCTCAACGGTAAATCCCTTGGTATTATCGGTTATGGCAATATCGGGAAGCGTGTAGGAGAAATCGCTGAGGCTTTCGGTATGACAATATATCCTTACAGCCGCGATCCAGAAAAAGCGATAAAGGCTGATATCATCACTGTTCACTGCCCTGCTACTGCAGAAAACAAAGGGTTCCTGAACAAAGAATTCTTTGAAAATATGAAAGATGGTGCTTTCCTCATCAATACTGCCCGCGGAGCATTAGTTAATGAATCAGATCTTGCAGAAGCTCTCAGAAACGGAAAACTGGCAGGTGCAGCCGTGGATGTGGTCAGTGCTGAACCTATGAAAAAGGATAATGTACTTTTAGGAGTTCCTAATCTTCTGATTACACCTCATATTGCATTCACCACTAAAGAGGCAAGGGCTGTTGTATGCACAACTGTTGCAGAAAATCTCAGTTCATATCTTGAGGGCGGCAGACTTAACAGAGTAGATTAATTTCATACAAAAATGGAGGGTTTACACCCTCCATTTATTATTTTTATAAACAACATATAATCGGCAGACCACCCATATAACCGCCGCCGCAGCACATATTCAGACAAATAAATGTAGCACAGCACTGTGCCATACTGCTATTTCCCATCATTGTAGGGTTTCCTCCGTAGCGCTGGCTTTGCTGCTGATATCTCACTCCGCCACCCTGCAGCTGTGAAAGCAGATTTGCATAGTAGAAATTGTTTGGCTCAAAAGCGCAGGCAGCCTTGGCATGTTCAACAGCAGTAGCATTGTTACCAATCTTATAATTGGCGATGGCACTATAATAGTACCATGGACCTCTGCGATCCTGAACCTGCTCAAGCACATTAAGGCCTTCTCTGTAATATCCGCTTTGGATATAGTTGAGAGCCGCTCTCATGTACTTTTCATCCTGACTTTCATTGGCCTGAGCTTGTTGCTGCTGTCTGTAATAATCACCAAATCCCCATGGATCATTGGAATTACCATATCCCATATTTTGATTCTTACCTTGACGCATATCCATAATTGTTTGATATGCCTGTTGAACTTCCTTGAACTTTTCTTCGTAAGCATCTTGATTTGGATTATTCACATTAGCATCAGGATGATATTTTCTTGAAAGTTGTCTATATGCTTTTTTAATTTCTTCATCTGTGGCGTTTGGACTAACACCTAATACTTGATACGGATTCATTATTCTTCCTTTTGCTCCTTGCCATGGTTCTTCGCTTTAGTCTGCCCAAATTTCACCCAAACTCCTGAATAAAGAATGTTTCTCATTATCTCCACATTTTCTACCAGCGGCAGTCTTTCAAAGGCATCTGTACACTCGCCTATCATCATAAGCAGCAGATTAAGAACCTGATTTTCAAAATCTTCATTATTGTAAATAACTTTAAACGGATTATATGATCCGCTTTTTATATCGTCTTCTATATCTTCGTAGGCATCCAGAAGATAAATATATTTTCCCAGGTAAAATCCCACCCTATACAAATCTTCTTTCCACTCATCTTCTTTGTAGACGAATATTGAAGCCATTATTTCTCCAAATATTTTAGCAGTTCTGTCAATGCTGACTTCTTCAGCCGCTTCCATATCAGAAAGTTCTTTCAGCTTATCCTCAATAAATTTAGCTTTCATCGGATATTCGGCTTCTATTCTTTTACGTGCGCCGGATAAACTTGCTGCTATAGCCTTCTTGGAAAGCTTCTTGTCGTCCTTCCAATCATCTATACATTTATGATATGCAAGCAGCACTTCCATATCAGCGCAATAATCAGTGACTGAACTCTGTCTTGCCCTATGTTTTGCAACCGGATGAACAAAACATCTGCTCTCTTTGATTGTCTCTTTTGCATCATACAAATCACTGAGAAGCATCAGAAGAAAAGTCATATCATAAGTCAATGTCACTCTGCCCTTTAGCCCGTGTCTTTCCCCCAGCGTATGACACAGACCGCAGTAATAACTTTTGTAGATGTCAAATTCCTTAATTTTTAATTCCGGCTTGTTTATTAGTACATACCCAAACATTATATTATCTCCTATCCCCTTTTTGCAAGTGCTTGTCAGGTATATTTTAACAAAAAAAGCACACGATGTGTGTGCTTTTTATGAAATCTTATTGACGGCTTCCGCAGCCTTCAACTCCGCAGCTTGAACAGCTACCTGTGCATCCTTTAGGTTTAGGCATTCCGTCATGCTTGTTAGGATTATCTGCCTTCATGCAAGCTTCTGCCATCTGGAGAAGACCTGTAGTATCCAGAGTTTCAACAAGACCCTGGTCACATGCTGCTGCAACCTTTGGTTCCATAGGCAATTTTGCAATATCTGTAATTCCGTACTTGGCTGCAATTTCTTCAATGTGGCTTTCGCCGAAAATGTTGTGCTGTTTGCCGCAGTCAGGGCATACAAAGTAAGACATATTTTCAACAAGACCCACTACAGGAACATTCATCATATTCGCCATTTTTACAGCCTTTTCTACAATCATAGAAACCAGTTCCTGAGGTGAAGTTACGATTACGATGCCATCAAGAGGCAGGCTCTGGAAAACTGTCAGGGCTACGTCACCTGTTCCAGGCGGCATATCCACAAACATAACATCTATATCGCCCCAGATTACATCATTCCAGAACTGTTCTACAACGCCGCTTAAGACAGGCCCTCTCCAAACTACAGGATCTGTATCATCTTCCAGCAGAGAGTTTACGGAAATGGTCTTGATTCCTGTATTTGTTAATACAGGTAGAATTGCCTCTTCATTACCCAGAGCCTTCTGAGTCAGACCGAAAGCCTTTGGAATTGATGGGCCTGTAATGTCAGCATCAAGAACTGCTGTCTTATATCCTTTTCTCTGAGCAGTTACTGCTAACATAGAAGTAACGCTGGACTTACCAACGCCGCCTTTGCCGGAGACTACCCCGATTACTTTTTTAACATTTGACTGACTATTCATTTATTTTTTCTCCTTTATCTATTTGAATTGCTGTTAACATAATTATAAACGCTAAGATACAAACGGCTGCTACCAGAAGCCATCCTACTTGGTATGTAAACACAGTAAGGAAATATCCCATAGTAACAGGGCCAATACATCTTCCCACATTGCTCGCCACTTCAAAAAGTGACTGATAAGCCGCCTTGTGTGCTTCAGGAGCTCTGCCGGCTATGAAAACACCGCTTCCCATCGAAATCAATGTCTCCCCTGCCGTCCAAATCGGTGTCGCAATGAGAGCAACCCAAAGAGTCGAACCACCGCCGATGGCCGCGAAAGCTCCAAATCCTACCAAATACAGCAGTATTGCTATTGCTGCATTTTTCAGTTGACTGTTACGTTCCGTAACTCTTAACAAAACGGGGGACCATACTGCACAAAAGATTCCGTTAAGTACCCAAACTCTTGATACCCACATTGCACTTTCTTCAAGCCCCGCACATTTGTTAAAATGCAGCGGCATCATATAATTAATCTGAACATAGCAGAAAAATGCAAGGATAATTGCCAACAGGAACATAAGCAATGTCTTGTCTTTCTTCAATGACATCAAGAATTCTTTACGATCTCCTTTACCTGCTGTACTTTCTATTCTAACCTGAGACGGCTCATATACTTCTTTAAAAAAGAATACGATGATGAGTGTTGCAGCACCGAAGAACAAAGCCTGTCCCCAGAAAATCCAGCGGATGTAGTTATAAAACAAAAAACCCGCAAAGGCCTGGCCTATTGCATATCCCACATTGATACACAGGAACATCAAAGAAAAACTTTCTCTTCTGTTGCTTGGATCTGCATTGTCTGTCACCATGGCTGAACAAGTCGGAATGGCACCGCTGAAGCACATGCTCATTATGATCATCGCCAAAAGTGCCCAATAAGAATAAACAAAACATCCTCCGAAAACAAGAGCCGCAACGGCCAGAAACATTGTGCCTACAAAAACTTTCTTACGTCCGTAATTGTCCGCCAATCTTCCCGCAATAAAAGCTCCTGCAATTCCCACCAGAGAAAAGACAATCATCATATACCCGGCAACAACTTCAGAAAGGCCTAATACTCCGGTCATAAACAGAGAGTTAAAAGAATAAATAAACCCTCCCATAGCCGTTACAACACGTGTAATACAAATAATATATACTTGTTTAGGCAATCCTTTGTATTGTGTAATTATATTCATAGATTCACCTCTGCTGCGAAATTGCATCATAGATAATTTTATCACTTTAATCAGCAGTGTCAACATCTCCTCTTGCAACAGTTACCAAAAATATCATATAATAATTTTATACTTTATACACGCAGAGGTAATATATGGCTGACAAGAAAAAGACAATAATTAAAAAACCCAACGGTTTTATTTTGGGACTTGCTTTGGCAATTGTAAAACCGATTCTAAAATTCAAATATAAAACAACATATGATAAAAGCGGTATCAAAGATATGGAAGGCCCGGCACTTGTTCTCTGCCCTCATACATCAAATATCGACTTTATAGTAGTTGCAGCAATGCTCTGGCCACATCGTCCTACCTTCGTAGTGAGTGAACACTTTATGGCAAAGCCACTTATTCGCAAACTGCTCAACCTTATGCATGTTATTCCAAAGAAGATGTTCTGTCCTGACATAAAAACCATTATGAACATCATTCGTGCAAAAGATTCAGGTAATGTAATAGTGCTCTTTCCTGAAGGTCGCCTTCCTGCCATCGGTCACTCCGTACAGGTTACAGAAGGCACTGCCGATTTGATAAAAAAACTCAAAATCAACGTCTATATAGTCACTGAAAACGGTGCATACAAAACTCTTCCTAAATGGGGCAAAGCAGGTCTCAGAGCCGGTAAGATGCACATAGATTCCTATAAGCTCTACGATGCTTCTGTCATCAAGGATCTGACAGTTCCCCAAATTGAAGAAGATTTGGCAAAAGCCATCTACCATAATGAAGACAAGATTTTCGAAGATGTATTTTACAAGTGTGACGCTCCTGCCCTCGGTCTTGACGGAGTTCTCTACAAGTGTCCTGAATGCGGAGCCGAATTTGAAATGGTTTCAACCAATCGCCACATCACTTGCAATAGATGCGGTTTTAAGGCCGAACTTGATAATTACTACAAATTCCACGGAGCACCTTTTACAGGTATAAATGAGTGGTACGCTTGGCAGGAATCACAACTCGATTTAGATACGCCTCTTGAATGCGAGACTATCCTTGCAGTTCCCGGTGAAGACGGCAATATGAACAGAAACGCCGGTTATGGCAAAATCTATATGGACAGAGAAATCATCCGATTTGTCGGAACTTGTTTTGGTGAAGAGTTCAGCTTTGAAGAAAAGCCTTCTGACATTAAAGCTTTCCCTATGAGCGTAGGCGATCACTTCGACATATACCATAAGAAAAAAATGTACAACTTCATTCTCCAGCCTGACCCTCGCCAGGTGGTAAAATGGACCTTGTATATGGATAAGTTAATGAAAGAATAGGTATAAAAAAAGACTGCTTCTATGCAGTCTTTTTTAGTTACGCTTATTTATTTTGTTCTCTGTTTACTATCCAAATACTTCCGCAAATGAGCACCATAGCTGCGAAGGTCATAGTTGTGAAGGCACCGTGTTCTCCCAGGAGAGTAGCTGCCAGAATAACGCCCACAATCGGTATCAGGAAGCTATATACAGAAACTCTTGAAACAGTGTTATACTTGAGCAAGATGCTGCGGAGTGTATAAGCCACCGCTGAAACCATTCCCAGATAAATGAGAATAGCAACTGCTTTACCTGTCACAACCCCCAGTGAGCCTCCTCCCACCAAAGCAATTGCCATCAATGTAAGTCCTCCGGTAAAGAACTGCCATCCACAGAGAGTTACAGGACTTTCAGCCTGAGAAAACTTTCTGATGAATACGGCCGATACGGCTCCGGAAATAGATGACAACAACACGAAGCCTTCGCCCATAAGGGACATGTCAAAAGACATAGCCTCAGTGCTGCCCTGTAAATTAACAAGAACCGTTCCTGCAATGCCTGCAAGACAGCCAAGAGCCTTGCCCATGGTCATCTTTTCCTGATGAAAAACCAGGCAAGCAAAAAGCACACTTATCATAGAAGATGAGCCGGACAAAATAGAAGCTTTTGTACCGCTTGAGTTAGCTACGCCGATGTAGTAGAAAAAGTACTGCACCGTTGTCTGTGCCAACGACAGATAAAACACAGCTTTCCAGGATTCTTTTCTCGGAATTATGGGTTTCTTGCATATAATGCTTTAGCACACGATTACCATCAGCCCTGCCAGCGCAAAACGCATTCCGGCAAAAAGCATAATATTCATCGCGCTTGATGTATCAATTTGGAAATGCTCATAGCCCAGCTTGATAAAAATCGGTGCACTTCCCCACAGACCGCAGCTAATCAGTGAAAAAATCAAAACCGCCGCAGTACTTGCCAAAGGATGTGGTTTGTTCAGTGTTTCTTCTTTACTTAAAACTTCTTCACTGTTCATTTTTGACCTCGTAATTACAGTTCATCACGCATTTTTACAAGTTTACGCACAAGTCTATTCAGGTCATTAATTCTTCTTACAACCTTGTAAGCGTTTTCTTCTCTGTACATAAAAATAGTATTAAGTGTTGTATTAAGTGCTTCGCAAAGAGCATCGATTTTTGCAACGATGTCTCCTGAAGCTTGTCCGTTTGCAGAAACTTCACCAATTTCATAGTGGTAGTCAATTCCAAATAACTCTCTTACCTTAGCTGTCAGTCTGTTTTTAACGTCATTAAGATGTGCTTCGCAAACTGCACCGTTTTTCTTGAGAGCTTCAGGAAGTCCTGCTGCCTCATTGTGTAAAAATTCAAAGAACTCTTTGATTTCACCGAATCTCTGGTCGAATTCATCTCCCGGCATGGATAATGCGCTTCTATACAGAGTAATCTGAGAAAGAGCACTTACGATGATGTCGTGGAGTTTCAGTCTTGAAGACTGCTCCAGAATCTTACGGCTTTCAGACGCACAGTCTCTTAAGATAGCTTCCTTCAGCTCATCAACGCCGATGTTTTTCTTTGCGCTTACGGCAAACATGTGGATGTCTTCCACTTCCATAAGTCCGGAAATGAACTTGCGGCAGTATTCGATGTAAGCATCAAGATCTTCAGGATCGATAACGTCTATTTTGTTTACTGCAAAGTAGAACTTTGCAGCATATTCTTTCGCGTTCTTTAAAAAGTCTATTTCGATCTGGTTAATCGGGCTGTCTACAGACAGTGTAAAGATAACCGCATCACTTTCCTTTACGAAGTTGTACGCCTCTTCAGTGTTGTTTTCGTGCATGGAACCAACACCGGGAGTGTCTACGAAAGTCAGACCGCTCTTAAGGAATTCGGACGGACACTTGATAGCAACCTTTGTAACCCCTAGATGGTTATCACTGTTTTCCTGCTCGTTGACATATGTATGAATGTCTTCAAATGCAGTTTCCTTAACTACACCGTTGGCAAAGTGGACTGCTGCGCCCTTTTCACCATACTCGATGGTTGTTACAACTGCAGTTACGGGAACAATGCCCACAGGAAGAATTTTATCTCCAAGGATTCCGTTAGTCAATGCACTCTTGCCGCGTTTGAACTGACCGATTACGGAAACCGTCATCTTTTCGTTTTCTAACTTGTCTTTGAGCTGGCGCACTCTTGCCAATTCTTTTCCTGTTATTTCATAGCTGGCAAATAAACCTTCAGCCTCATTAATTCTTTCTAAAATATTGTTTTCCATTGAAACCTCTCTTATTTATAGAATGTGCACGCTGCACAAGCAGGGTTTGACGCTCTCTGTTCTTCATCGCAATAAATTGGGAAAAATACAAGATTGCGGTCGTTTTTATCTCCTCTCAGGGATTTCATTGCAGCAATCTGGCAAAGTGTACCTACAAACTCAGCATGCTGACCGGCTTTAACTTTGCGGCTTGTGGCTCTGTAAATAGGTGCCATTTCTCTGCCTCTGATATCTTCATCAGACTGGAAGAATTCTTCAAACTCAGGCATTGTTACAGGCATATACAGAGGGCAATAAAGCATACACGCATTACACTTGCTGCAGCCATCTTCATTTACTACCGGACGCTTTTGTCCGTCAACTTCTTCCATCTTTACACAAACATATTTACAAGCAACTACGCAGGCTTCGCAGCCGTTACAGTTCTTAATTCTTTCTGTCAATTGCATTTTAGTACCTCTCAAAATCCGTCATTTCATCTAAATATCTTTCAATCGGAATGCCTTTATTCTTGTCGGCATTTTCCGCATTTCTCAAAATAAGTTGGCGAACCATATTCATTGCATAAGCAGTAGACCTTTGTAGATCATATCCCTTGAGAACACCTCCTACCAGAAGTGCGGAGAATGTATCTCCTGTTCCCGCAAAATGTACGGGTACATGTTCGTAAGGAATTGTAAAATACTCTTCTTTTTCATCGTCATATCCGAATACACAGTGCTGATTATCCATATTGATACTGGTCACGATTACAGATTTAGACCCCATCTCACGCAGTTTATCTACAATCTGCTGTGCCTCTGCACGGGTCACCTGTTCTTTGTCCTGGTAAATATCAGCCAGGAATGCAGCCTCAGTATAGTTTGGCATAATAATATCTGCCACTGAGCAAAGTCGTCTCATATGTCTTACAGTATCGTCGGAAACACCATTGTATAGTTTGCCGTCATCACCCATAATAGGGTCAACGAAGATGTGCTTGCCAAGGGTCCGCTGCTCTTTGCAGTACTCAGAAATTACTTTTGCCTGTTCTTCTGACAAAATCAATCCGGTACAGATAGCATCAAACTCAAAGCCCAGTTCTTTCCAAACTTTCAGAGTTCCCTTCATATATTCTGTTGTATCAAGAATCTCAAAGAGCCCATAATCCAAAGTATTTGAAACTACAGCTGTGGGCAGATTATAGATGTTGAATCCCATATGGCTCATAATAGGAATCATACATCCCAGAGAAATCTTACCATACCCTGCAATATCATTTATAAGGAGTATTCTCTCCGGTTCTTTTTCTTGTCTTTTAATCATTGGCTTTTGCTCCTATGCAATAAACTTCCAATATATTAGTATATTTGAAAATGGTCTAAAATGCAAGAGGCGGCACACGGAAACCTTGGAGTACATACAAAAAATCCCGTCAAGCGACGGGATGATTTTTATATTTCAAGAACCCCATATTTGATTTTAATTCGCATAAGTTTTTCCATTATAGGCTTAACCAGGAAAAACATTGTTAATGCCACACATATTCCCTGGGTAATATTCACAGGTAAGCCGAACAGATAAATCGTCCAGATGGTTTCCTTTGTGATATATGCCGCCATGGTAAACACACTGCAAGTATCGAGAATAATTCCCACAAAGGCAACCATTGTCACGAATCCCACAACGGCACATTTCAGCGGTTTCTTTTCATCAAGTATTTTTACTTTGTATAAGAAAGATGCGCCAAAACCTATAAGACCGTAGGCAAACATCTGCCAAGGAGTCCAAGGTCCCTGTCCGAAAATCATATTGCTTATCAGCATACCAAGAGATCCGGTTAAGAATCCCGCCTGAGGCCCGAAAGCCATTCCCGTCATCATAACGATGGCCCCCATAGGTTTAAAGTTTGGAAGCCATACAAGAGCTGCTCTCGATGCAACGGTCAGGGCACACATAATGGCAATTATTACAAGTTCTCTTGCCTGAGGTTTTCTGCTCTCAAAATTTGCAAAAAACGGTACCATAGAGAGGAACATTATAACAACGCTGGTTATATACATTTTTCGGTCGCCCAAATAGTTTCCTATAGCAAAAGCTGCCGGAATCAATATGAGAATAACAACCAGGGAAATACACAAACTCTTGTTATCTTTTTTTAAAGATTCATTTGACATAGCTTAATCACGTCCTCGTTATTAATTGCGTTTTCAAATAAATGGCGACTCATACGATTAGCTGCAGTAGTGTAAAAACTGTTTCTTGAAAAGAATTTATTAGGTGTATTAACAGTAATCAATCCCCCGTCAAAAAACATACCCACTTTATCAACGTATTTGGCACAAAATTCCACATCATGAGAAACCATCAGAATAGTTACGCCTTTGCTCTTCAAAGTTTTAAGAACTTCTGCCAGCTTCAGTTTGAAGAAGTTATCCAGGCCCTTTGTAGGCTCATCGAGGAGCAGAATCTTAGGCTCAGTTAATAGTACTTTTGCCAAGGCTGCTCTCTGCTGCTCACCACCGGAAAGATCGTAAGGATGACTTTCAAGCAGTTCTTCAATGTCGCAAATTTTTGCTATTTCAGCAATTTTAGTTTCTTTATCAGCACAATCCTTGTCCATCATTTCTGCCAAGTCTTCTCCCACAGTCTGCTTGACGAAAATACTCTGCGGGTCCTGAGGCAACATCGCCAGATTGCCTTTAAACAATTCAAAAGATTTGTATTTTTCAACTCTCTTACCATCTATGAGAATCTGTCCTCTGTACGGTTTGCAGATATTACAAATGGCCTTAAGGGTAGTAGACTTACCCGTTCCGTTCCCCCCTACTATTGCAAAGAACTCGCCTCTTGAAACGTAGAAATCAACACCTTTAAGAATGTCTTGGCCTGTCTTTTCATATCTGAACCAGACTTTCTTAATGGATATGGCAGGAACGCCAATGTTTTCACCTCGCTGTTCTTTCTCATCTATCGCTGTGTGGACAGGATTATTACCACTGAAAACTTCGCTTAACCAGTTCCTTCCTTCTCTCACAGTAAGCGGACACTTCAGGTTGTTCTCAACGCCGTAATAAATCTGTACCGGTGAAGGCATTGCCGCAAACATTTCATTTTTGGTCTCTTTGAGGTATTCTCCCACTGCGTGAGGATTATCGTCACATATTATTCTTCCCTTTTCCATAACTACAACCCGATCTGATGCATGGAAAATATCTTCAAGACGATGCTCTGTAATGATTATGGTTGTTCCCAGTTCAAGATTAATTTTGCGCACAGTATTTAAAAAGTCTGTGGCGGCGATAGGGTCAAGCTGGCTGGTAGGTTCGTCCAGAATAAGAACTGTAGGCTGCATTGCCATAATAGACGCCAAATTAAGAAGTTGCTTCTGTCCTCCGGAAAGTTCAGAAACATTCTTATGAAACCACCCCTGAATACCGAAATAGCTGGCCATTTCAGCTACTCTAAGACGAATTGTTTTTTGATCCATTCCCAGGCTCTCAAGGCCAAAGGCTAGTTCATGCCATACTTTATCGGTTACAATCTGATTATCGGGATTTTGCATAACGTATCCAATTTTTGCAGACTGGTCTCTCAGGGTAATGTCCTTGAGCAATTTACCTTCAAAATAGATTTTTCCTTCTGTTACTCCGTGAGGAGTCAGGACACTTTTCAGATGCTTAAGAAGAGTTGTCTTGCCGCTGCCACTTTTGCCGCATACAGTAATATATTCTCCCTGTTCTATTTCTAAATTAATATGGTCCAGTGCTTTTTTCCCGCTGCCCAGAGCGTAGGAAAAGCTTAAATCCTTGATCTCAAAATGCGCCATATTATCTCCTCCATAATGTTAATGACTGACGGAATAGCCAGCAAGCAAAAGTACATAACACTTCCGATTATAGTGTAAATGTTAAAGGTAATTTCAAGGACCGGAGTGTATATCACTGCAGCACCGCCCATAAAGCCACATACACAGATTCCTGCCACAAGCCCAATCATTACAATCAACAAAACCAAGTCGCGTGAATCAAATCTGTATATGGCAAAATTAGTTCTTTTGCCGCTTCCGTATCCACGGCTTCTCATACTGTCAGCCGTTATAATTCCACCCTCTAAAGCCCAGGTAGCCAAGCCTGAAAGAACAGTCATGCCATTCTCTATCTTTTCCTTTTTTTCAGTATTTTCACCGGCTTTGCCGATGCACATTCTGGCTGTCCCAATTTGAGATGCCTTTCTTTGAAAGTTAGGTACCAATCGTAGAATCATCGTCAATACCAGCGAAATTGACGGCAGGAATTTGCCGAAAATATATATAAACTTGTCACTGGTCATCACAGCGTTATAAGACGCAAACCAGTTCAAAATACTTACAAACATAAAGGCAATGGCAACACCGTACAAAAGACCTTCCAACGTGTACGCCCTGCCAAAATATATAAACAAAATATGCGTTCCCGCAGTGTTAAATAATGGATTAATCAAGGCAAGAAGCAATATCAACGGAACCATCAAAACAAAGAATTTGAATCCTTTCAGCCCCTCAATGGTTACATAATATAATAACGATAAAACAAATGAACATACCAAAAAAGCAGGGTGCATAAAGAACATTCCCAGGCCAATGGCACAAACAAAGAAAAAGAAATTTAATATAGGATTGTAGGACGAAAAATTATCTTTGTTTTTCACTTGCATATCCTCTCAAATAAAAAAGCGCTTCATTCTGAAGCGCTGATTGATTCAATCTAAAAGAAAAAATCACTGTCATACCTCAGAAGACTTTGATGAAATTACACGTTTAGCAGGTCTACCGACTTAATCCTTACAGCCTACTTGAGATGTCTTCCCAGAGCTTACGCTCCAGTGACTCGCGATTCAACGCTAATCTCTTTCGTAGATTTCACGGTTGCTGAGACACAGTGCCGGATTCTCACCGGCTTCCGAAAAATGCCTTGTGCACATTATTTATTTACATTAAATATACTAGCATCGTTTATTATTTTTGTCAATAATGTTAAAGGGCTCTTTTAAAAGAGCCCTCTTCACTATATTTTTTCAATTTCTTTAACATCAAGTCCGGTATATAATGCTATTTTTTCAGTTAGTTCACCGGAATTCTTCATCAGACGTGCTGTATTATACTTTTCTTCTAAAACACCTTGCTCCAGTCCTTCTGCAAGACCTTTCGCCAAACCTTCCTGTAAACCCTGTTGTAAGCCCTGTTCTAAGCCCTGTTCTAATCCACGTTCTAATCCTTGCTCTAAACCTTGTTGTATGCCTTGTTCCAATCCTTGTTCTATGCCTCGTTCAAGACCCAGCTCATAACCTTCCTGCGCTCTGATAGCTAAACATTCTTCTCTTGTCAGTTCATCACATAAAAAGCTCACTATCTCACCACCA